>JAEVZT010000499.1 GCA_023392115.1 Chloroflexota bacterium | reverse complement strand
GGGTTGAAACAGCCGTAGGCTTTGAGCCTACGGCGGCACAAAGCCCATCATTATTAAATGTGTCCCGTCTTCAACCAAGCGGAGAGGGGCAGCACGACCTAAGGTTGCGCGGGGTGAGGTTGAACAGCTAGCCGCACGCCGCTTCACCGGCGAACTCTGCGGGACTCCACACGGGCGGCGTGTTGCCGGGGCGCGTTTCGTCGAGCCAGACGAGCGTCCCGTCGGCGCTGTTGACGAGGGCGAGCGCGTAGGCGCTGCGGAGCGCCAGCAGCGAGCCGTCCGGGCTGAAGCGCGGGTAGTCGACATACGTCAGCGCCGGATCGAGCGCGAGCTGCACGGCGTCGGTGTCGGCATTCCCAACTAACGGGATATTCCACAGCCGGTTTTCTGCCACCCCCTGCATGTCGCGCGCGGCGGCGATCATCGCCGTGCTGTTCGGCAGCCACGTCAGGTCGAGCGCCAGCGCGGGTTGAAAGCTCAACTGCGTCGGCAGGGCGTCGGGCGCATTGCCGATCATCCAGAACTGGTCGTTGTTGGCGCTTGGCGAGTAGACGAAGCCGATCAGGTCGCCGTCCGGTGACCAGCGCGGCATGCTGACGCTGCCGGAAATGAACGTCGTCAACCGGTGCTTGGTCTGCCCGTCGGCGCTGACGACCCACAGATCGGCTTCGCGGACGACCGTCGTGCTGCCTTCGACCGGTGGGGCGGTTTCATAGGACACGTAAGCCAGCCACGCGCCGTCCGGCGACCAGCGCGCCGTGTGCTCGTCGCCGCTGACACTGTAGGTTTCGGCGGTGCCGCCGTCGACGTTCACCCACGCCACATGATGTTGAAGCTCGCCCGCCGCGTCGCGCGAGACAAGCGTGAAGGCGATCCGATCGCCGTTCGGCTGCACCCCCGGCTCCCAGACTCCCCACTCACCGCCGCCAACCGGCTCATATGTCACTAGCTCGCGCAGATCGCCCCCGTCGAGGCGGGCGGTGTACAGCCGCGCCAGCGCCGCTCCGTCTGCCAGCGTCAGCACGACGCGGCAGCCGTCGGGCGTGAATCCCCAGACGCGGTGCAGACCATCGCCAAAGTTCAGGACGCGTTCAGTCCCTGCGCTGACGTCGTAGAGGATAATCGCGTCCTGCTCGGCAGTATCGGCGGCGAGGATCGGCGCGTTCAACGGGACGGGCTGCGGGAATCCCGGCGCGGCGCGGGTAAGCGTGACGGCGAACAGGCAGAGGACAAGCAGTCCGAACAGCGATTTCATAGGAAAACCTGTTTAGTTGATCCCATTCGAAGGGTGATTATGCCCGACTGCCACCCGATGCTCAAAGGATGGTAAGCTAATTCAACTATCTCATGCCTTCAGGAACGGCTATGTTCAGCAAATCCGCCAGAATTTACGATGCCATCTACAGTTGGAAAGACTATGCAGCTGAGACGGCGGTGATCCACACGCTGATCCAGCAGAACAAGCGAACGCCGGGTAACACGCTGCTCGACGCCGCCTGTGGGACGGGGCAGCACGCGCGTCGTCTACGCGCCCATTACGCTGTCGAAGGCTTTGATCTGGATGCTGAACTACTGGCGGTGGCGCGGGAACGCTGCCCGAACTGCGCTTTTTATGTGGCGGACATGGTCGATTTTGATCTCGGCAAGCAGTACGACGCGGTCACCTGCCTGTTCAGCGCTATCGGCTACGTCGTCACGGTGGAGCGGCTGAACGCGGCGATTGTGAGCATGGCGCGGCATGTCAAACCGGACGGCGTGCTGATTGTCGAAGCGTGGTTTTCGCCCGATGACTTCCGCAGGGAAGGTGTGTTTTCGCGCTTTGTCGAAGAACCGGACTTGAGAATCGCCCGGATGCACGCGGGCCATGTTGAAGGCAATATCTCCTACCTCGATTTTCATTACATGGTCGGAACGCCGGAAGGGGTCGAGTATTTCACAGAGCAGCACAAACTCGGCTTGTTCACCGTCGAGCAGTACAGGACAGCCTTCGACGCGGCGGGGCTGAAAACGATATACGACCCGCAGGGAATCAGCGGGCGCGGTCTTTACATTGGAGTTAAACCTACTTGAACGCGCCGATCAATCTGCTGTTCGTGACAACCTATGTCGGCTTGGGCGGCGGCGAAACATCGCTGCTGACGCTGGTTGAACACCTCGACCCGGCGCGTTTTCGCCCGCATCTGCTCGTCCCGCGTGACGGACAGTTGGCGGAGCGCTGGCACGCGAACGGCTGGACGACGCACATCACCAACTGGCGCGGCGCGTCGATCTATTTCATTCCGGCGCTCTACGCCCGCTTCCCGATCGCGCGGCGTATGGAACGGCTGATGCGCGAAAACGCCATTCATGCCGTCCACAGCGACTATCACAGCCTGCCGTTCGCGCTCCCTGCCGCGAAGCGCGCCGGTCTGCCGATCATCTGGACGTGTTCAGGCTGGTGGTTTCGCCCGAAGCGGTGGCAGCGCCGCTTCTTCATGCAGCCGGACGCGACATTCGCCTCGTCGTGGGCGATCAAGGACGGGTTTCTCGGCGACCCGCCGTTCATGCCGCCCGACCGCGTGCGGGTGCTGCCGCTCGGCGTGAATACAGAACGTTTCCGCCCCAATCTTGACGGGTCAGCCGTGCGCGCCGACGCCGGTGTCGCGCCCGACGCGCCGCTCGTCGCCCTGATCGCGCGTTTTCAGGACGTCAAAGGGCATGACGTGTTTCAAGACATGGCGCGGCGAGTCGCGGCGGCGATGCCCGATGCGCGCTTTGTCGTCGCGGGGGAAAACGTACACGGCGCGGCAGCGGACGACACTTACAAAGGGCGTATCCTCAAGGCGTGGCGCGATGATCCGGTACTGAGCCGCCAGTTGACGTATCTCGGCTTCCGCGACGACGCCGAGCGAGTCATGGCGGCGGCGGATGTCGTCGTGTGCAGTTCAGATTTCGAGAGCTACGGCATGGTCAACGTCGAGGCGATGGCGTCCGGCGTGCCGGTCGTCAGCACGCGCGGTGGCGGACCGTCGGAAACTGTCGTCCACGGCGAAACCGGCTTCCTCGTCGATCCCCGTGACGCCGATGGGCTGGCGCGGCACGTGGTTCAGCTTCTGCGCGATCCCGATCTGCGGGCGCGGATGGGCGCGGCGGGACGGGCACGCGTCGAGCAGTTGTTCTCGGCGCGGACGATGGCAGATGAATTCACGGCGACGCTTGGTCGGCTGCTTTCGCGGGCGTAAAATCTGGCGCGTCGATCATCAGCGACCTGTCGGGCGTGATCCCCTGCTGCCACAGCGCATCGGCGTACTCCGGATGCATGATGAAGTCATCGCCCTGCAAAACTTCCCGATCCCACGGGTTGAGGATCAACTGGTCGCTGATGACTCCGATGTAGTCGGGAATATCGGCGTGCGGCGAGTGCGAATACATGACCGCCGTCCTGACCGCCGCCGCGCCGAGCGCCTCGGTTTCTGCCCTGACGATCGCCAGCGTTTCGCCGGTGCTGCAAATCTCGTCGACGACGAGTACGCGCATCCCGCGCACGATTTCCGGCGGTCTGACCGACCACTGCGGGCTGTCGTAGACGATTTGATCCTGCACGCGGCGCGACAGCCGTACCGGGAAGATTTCCTTGCGCAGCATGTGCGCGATCAGCGTGCCGGGGTAATAGCCGCCGCGCCCGACGGCGAGGATCACGTCGGGCTGAAACGGGGCGACCGCCCGCGCCAGCCCCTTGCAGATCGCGTGAAAGTCCGTCCACGCGATCGGACGGATGCCGTGACGGTTTTCGTAATCGTAAGGATCGCTTGACATGAGCCGTGTTTTGCCCCTCGCATTGCCGTCGAATGAGGAACAGTTGCACAAAAAAGTTTAGCAAAATTCGAATCTTGGGCAACAATCACCCATGCGACATACCTTTTTGCCGCCAGACGCGCCGCTAGATTATAGTTGGTGAAGATCAAGGTACGCC
>JAEVZT010000455.1 GCA_023392115.1 Chloroflexota bacterium | reverse complement strand
GACGACGCCATGGTCAAAGAATGATGAGGGGCGTGGTCCCGCGTGGGCGAACTCACTGTTTGAAGACAACGCCGAATTTGGTCTGGGCATGCGCGTCGCCCTCGACAAGCGCATCCAGTTCGCTTCGGAACTCTTGGGACGGCTGTCGAGCGAAATCGGTCAAGAACTGGTCGACGCGCTGCTGAACGCCGATCAGAAGGACGAAGCGGGCATTTACGAACAGCGCGAACGCGTTGAACTGCTCAAGGCGCGTTTGCAGGCGATCAATTCGCCCGATGCGCGCAACCTCGAAACGATCGCCGACGTGCTGGTCAAGCGCGACGTGTGGATCATCGGCGGCGACGGCTGGGCATACGACATCGGCTTCGGTGGTCTGGATCACGTCATCGCCAGCGGACGCAACGTCAACATCCTCGTCCTCGACACCGAAGTCTACTCGAACACGGGCGGTCAGATGTCGAAGGCGACCCCGCTTGGCGCGGTGGCGAAGTTCGCGGCTGGCGGCAAGCCGTCCGGCAAGAAAGACCTCGGCTTGATCGCCATGAGCTACGGCAACGTGTACGTCGGTCGCGTGGCGATGGGCGCGCGCGATGAACAGACGCTGCGGACGTTCCTTGAAGCGGAAGCCTACGACGGACCGTCGCTCATCATCGCCTACCGCCACTGCATCGCGCACGGCATCAACATGACCACCGGCATGAAGAACCAGAAGGCGGCTGTCGAGTCCGGTCAGTGGCTGCTGTACCGCTACAACCCGGATCGCGCGGAGCAGGGCGAGAACCCGCTGACGCTCGACTCGCGCCCGCCGAAACTGCCGGTCATCGAATACCTGCACATGGAAAATCGCTTCAAGATGCTCGAAATGAGCAAGCCGGAAGTCGCGCGCGAGCTGTTTGCGCAGGCGCAGGAAGACGTCAAGCTGCGCTGGGCGATGTATGAATACCTTGCGTCTCGCTCGTTTGAGAAACCCGTCAACGGGAATGGCAGTCACTAGGAGGCACGCTGTGGATCTTTCGACGACCTATCTGGGTCTAAAACTGCGCTCGCCGCTGGTGGCGTCGGCTTCGCCGCTGTCGGAGAGCATTGACAACATCAAACGGATGGAAGACGCTGGCGCGTCGGCGGTGGTGCTGTACTCGCTGTTCGAGGAACAAATTCGCCGCGAGCGCGAGGCGCTGTACTACTACCTGACTCACGGGACGGAGAGCTACGCCGAGGCGCTGACCTACTTCCCCGAGCCGGTGACATATCACGCCAAGCCCGACGAGTACCTCGAGCACATCCGCAAGGCGAAAGCGGCTGTCGACATCCCGGTGATCGCCAGCCTGAACGGCTCGTCGATCGGCGGGTGGACGCAGTACGCGACCAAGATGCAGGAAGCGGGCGCGGACGCGCTCGAACTCAACATCTACTACATTCCGACGAACGTCGAAATGACGGCGGTCGAGGTCGAGCAGACGTACATCAACATCCTGAGCGCGGTCAAGAGCGTCGTCAACATCCCGGTCGCGGTCAAGCTCAGCCCGTTCTTCAGCAACATGGCGAACATGGCGAAGCAGCTTGATCAGGCGGGGGCGGACGCGCTGGTGTTGTTCAACCGCTTCTACCAGCCCGACATCGATCTCGAGGAGCTGGAAGTCCGCCCGAATGTGATCCTCAGCTCGCCGCAGGCGCTCCGCCTGCCGCTACGCTGGATCGCATTGCTGTACGGGCGCATCAGCGCCAACTTGGCGGCGACGAGCGGCATTCACAGCGCCGAGGACGTGATCAAGGTGATGATGGTTGGCGCGAACGTGGCAATGATGACGTCGGCGCTGCTCAAGAACGGCATCGACCACCTGCAGACTGTCGAAAATGGCGTCGCCGAGTGGATGGAACGCCGCGAGTATGTCTCGATCGAGCAGATGCGCGGCAGCATGAGCCAGATCAACAGCGAAGACCCGAGCGCGTTCGAGCGCGCGCAGTACATGCGCTCGCTGACGACGTACACATCGGTGGTCTAGGAGAAACAGGGTGAAGTTCATCGACGAGTACAGGGACGCGGCGGCGGTCAAACGCTACGCCGAAGCGCTGGCGCAGATCACGACCCGTCCGTGGACGTTGATGGAAATCTGCGGTGGGCAAACCCACGCGATTATCAAGTTCGGCGTCGATGAACTTCTTCCTTCAGATGTTACGCTGCTGCACGGACCGGGCTGTCCGGTCTGTGTGACGCCGGTGGAACTGATCGACAAAGCGGTGGAGATCGCCTCGCGCAGCGGGGTGATCTTCACTTCATTCGGGGACATGATGCGCGTTCCCGGCACGCGCGGCGACCTGCTCTCGGCGAAGGCGGCGGGCGGCGATGTGCGTATGGTTTATTCTCCGCTCGACGCGCTCAAGATCGCCGCCGACAACCCGGACAAGCAGGTGGTGTTCTTCGCCGTCGGCTTTGAGACGACAGCGCCGGCGAACGCGATGGCGGTCTATCAGGCGGCGCAGCGCGGCATCGACAATTTCTCGCTGCTGGTGTCGCACGTGCTCGTCCCCCCGGCGATCGAGGCGATTTTATCCGCGCCGAACAACCGCGTGCAGGGTTTTCTGGCGGCGGGACACGTCTGCACCGTCATGGGGTTTACTGAATACGAGCCGCTGGCGCGCAAGTACGGTGTGCCATTCGTCGTCACCGGCTTTGAGCCGCTCGACATCATGCAGGGCGTTTACATGCTCGTCCGGCAGTTGGAAGCGGGGCGGGCGGAAGTCGAAAACGCCTACGCGCGCTGTGTCGAGCGTGACGGCAACCAACCGGCGCAGGACGTGATCCGCGAGGTGTTTGAGATCGTGCCGCGCAAGTGGCGCGGGATCGGGCAGATCGCGCAAAGCGGACTCGGTCTGCGTGGGCGCTACGCCGACTACGACGCCGAACGGCGCTTCGAGCTGACGGATTACGGCGTCGAGGAAAACGGCGCTTGCATCAGCGGCTTGATTTTGCAGGGCGAGAAGAAACCGAACGAGTGCCCGGCATTCGGCGGCTTGTGCACGCCCGAACACCCGCTCGGCGCGACGATGGTGTCAAACGAGGGGGCGTGCGCGGCGTATTACCGCTACCGACGAGTCTGACCCCACCCCAACCCCTCCCCGAATTCGGGGAGGGGCGCAAAT
>JAEVZT010000386.1 GCA_023392115.1 Chloroflexota bacterium | reverse complement strand
CGCCGAGACAGGGGCGATGATGAGGGCACGCCGGTAAAGGGATTTTTCAGCGGTGAGGGCGTATTGGGTCGGCGGCAGGGCGACACCGGCGGCGCGGTAGGCTGCGTTCAGGCGTTCGACCGCGCCGTGCGTCAAGATCGCACCGATCGACGGATCGGCTGCCGCGATAATACGCTGCGCCTTGCCGAGCGCGTAGCAGTAGAGGATGCTCGCTTTACCGCTCTCAGCGTTCGCCGCCCACCACGCGTTGATCTGCTCAAACACCCGTTCCGACGACTGCCAGTGATAAATCGGCAGCCCGAACGTCGCTTCGGTGATGAAGTGGTGGCAGCGGACGGGTTCAAACGAGGCGCAGGTGGCGTCAGGCTCGAGCTTGTAATCGCCTGACACCACAAGGACTTCGCCCCGGTATTCGAGCCGGATCTGCGCCGAGCCGAGGATATGCCCGGCGGGATGGAACGACACCTGCACGCCGTTGATGGTGGTCGGTTCGCCGTAGCGTACTGTCTGTATGGCGGCGTCCACGCCCAGCCGGACGCGGAAAACCGGCTCACCCTCTGCCGCGACGAGGTAGGACTGACACCCCCAAGTGCAGTGATCGCTGTGGGCGTGAGTCACCAGCGCGCGCGGAACGGGGTGCCACGGGTCGACGTAGAAATCCCCGACCGGGCAGTAAAAACCGTGCTGTGTGAGCGTGAGCAGTGGCGACTGTTCCATAAGTACACATCATAACAATCGCCGTTAAGCAGTCAATGATCGTTGTATGAGAAACCGCGCGCCGTACACGGCACTAAGGTTCAAGCTGCCACTGCAAGAAGGTGATTGACAGCGGCGGAAGCGCGGCGTCCCACTGATGCTCGCTCGTCTTGTTGAGCGCGATTGAGCCTTCGGCGACTGTCGCGGTGAGGTCACTTGGACTGCTGCCGCTTATCACCTGTGCGCCGGCAAAGCGATAGCGTCCATCGCCGTCGACATGGATTTCAACCCGGCTGGTGCTGCCCGGCTCGCGATTGACGACCGCAAGCGTGATCATCTGCGTCGTCGGGTGAACGACGGCGGCGGCGTCAACCCAGCCCGCCGAAACTTGGTCGTTGACTGTGTGCGGCGTGCTGACCCGCGTGAACGGTGTAACGTCATACGTGGCGGTCGACGTGCTGACGTGGACAGCAGCGCCGGTCATGTGCTGCTGGTAGAGTCGAAAGACGTCATACAACGGGGTCAGTTCAATTGTGTCATCCCATGCGCGAATCGGCGCGTTGCCGTTCACCATCGTGACGTAGTTCGCCGCCTTCACATGGGAGCTGAAGCGGTTGTAGACGTTGAATACTCCGGCGACGAACAGCGCATCTTGAAACTGGCGCGGGCTTTGACGGCGCAGACCGTCGGTGAGGATGTGGCGCACGTTCCACTCGTCGAGGATCAGCGCGATCGGCGCGGAGGCGTGCGCGTTCAGGTCTTCGACAACCCGCGCGAGTTCCTGCTCGAAAACGACCGGCAGCGCCACCAACTGATCGTAATTGCCTTCGCGTTCGAGGTACGAATGACCGTACATGTGGATCGACAGGTAATCGGCGGGGACGCGCATCGTCGTCAGCACCGCCTTGTTCCAGTCGCGGTCGGTGTGCCCGACGGCGACGAGCTGGATCGACGGATCAAGACGGCGCATGTACTGGGCGTACTGGTTGAAGTCGCGCGCGTAGTCTTCCGGCGGCGCGAAACACGTTTCCCAGAACCCCCAAGCCTCGTTGCCGATGCCCCAGATCGGCACGCCCCACGGCGTTTCGCGCCCGTTAGCTTTTCGCTGCGCGGTATAAGCTGTATCGCCGTCGAAATTGCAGTATTCGAGCCAGCCGAGCGCCTCAAGCAGCCCGCCCGTGCCCATGTTGATGCTGATGTACGGCTGCGCCGACAGCGCGTCGCACAGGTCGAGAAATTCGTGCGTGCCGAACTGGTTCGACTCCATGCCGCCCCAGAAATAGTTGGGGCGAACCGGTCGCGAATCCTTCGATCCGATCCCGTCTGTCCAGCGGTAAACATCGTTATAGTTCCCGCCCCAGCGGATCATGGGGACGCCCATGTGACGGAGCGCATCGATCACCGGCGGGCGCAGATCGCCATGCTCATCGACCACGCCGCCGTAAATCGGGCGATCATCTGGCGTCAGGTTTTCGACGTACTGCCCGTAGATGCGCGGATCGATCTCGCCAATGACGCGCGCCGGTGATACCCGTATCTCGGCAGAAGCCATGCCGGTTCTCCTAGTGTTTCGGTTTGGCGAAGGGGTTGTGGTGGGCAGCCCGCTCGCCCGACCCTTCGGTCTTCTCAAGTCTCAAATTGGGGTCTTGCACCGTTTCGGCGCGTGGATCGATCAGGTACTGCCCCTGTTCGATCAGCGCCGTTCGCAGCGCCGCAGTATCGACCTGCCGCGTCGTCTGCCCCGCGCGCACGGCGATTGCCGCCGCCGTGCCGACTCCCTGCCCGATCCCCATGCTGGTCGCCATGACGCGCGCCGATCCGAAAGCGGCGTGCGTCGCGGAAATGCAGCGACCGGCAACCAGCAGGTTGTCGAAGCCGATCGGCGTGCACGAGCGATACGGAATCTCGTAGACCGATTTGCCAGAACCGGAAAAGATCTGCTGCTGCCCGTCCGGCGGATGGATGTCGATCGCGAACGTGCCGCAGGCGATTCCGTCCGGGAAAGCGCGTCCTTCGAGGACATCATCTTCCGTCAGCATGTAATCGCCGATGATGTGCCGCGTTTCGCGGACGCCGACCTGCACACCCGTGTCGAGAATGTAAGATTCCTCGAATCCGCCGACGTGAGCGCGCAGGAAACGGTGAATCTTCCACGCCTGCTCGCGCGTCAAGATTTCCGCGCGCGTGAGGTCGGCAGCGTTCGTGCCGTCAATCCCCTGCAAACGGGTGCAGTTGGCGGCGACCTGTCCCTTGATCGGCAGTTGGTACAAGAGGATGCGCGGCGCGGCGTCGGCAGGGAACTCGCCCCGCTCCATCGCCGCCTTGACTAACGCTTGCATGCCGAGCAGCGCGATCGCGTCGTGGCTCTCGATCTCCTCATCGCTGGGCGAGTCTTTCAGCAGGTCGCGGTTCTGCTTCATCCACTGGCGCAGCCGCCCGTCGTCAACGCCGCCGATGCGGAAAAACAGGGTGACAGGCTGCATCAGCCCATCCGTCTCGCGCCCCTTGTTGAACGGCGCGCCGACTTTGGCGGCGATGTCACCGTCCGCCGAGCAGTCGATCACCATCTTCGGTTGAATCGCCTGTCGCCCCGACTTGTTTTCGATGATGATGCTCTCGACCCGCCCGTTCGCGGCGATCGCGTCGACAACCCACGAGTGCAGCAGCAGTTCGACGCCGGCGTCGCGCACCATTTGAAACAGCAGGTACTTCATGCCTTCGGGGTCAAAAGGCGTCATCGACGCATTGTCGAACGTCAGGTCGCGGACGTGACCGCGCGCCCCGGTCAGCTCGACGAGCCGATCGACCACTTCGCCGGCGATGCCGCGAATCACCTGCCGCCCGTTGACATCGTGGAACGTGAACATCGGGTTGACCATGGCAATCGTCAGGTTGCCGCCGAGGAAACCGTAGCGCTCGACCAGCATGACGCGCGCGCCGTTGCGCGCCGCCGCGACTGCCGCGCCGATCCCGGCGGGACCCGCGCCCGCCACAAGCACATCCGGTTGTGCGATCACCGGAATCTCGCGTGCCGGTTCATGTAGAGTTTTCATCCCTATCCCTCTCACTGCACATCTTAACAGCTAACGATTCAACCCGGCGAGCGCTTCGCTGGCGACAAAATAACGCTGGAACAGGACATAAATCAGGATGACCGGCAGCATGCTCACCACCGCGACCGCCATCATCAACTGGTATTCGGTGCCCGTTTGCCCGGAGAAAAACGCGATCCCGACTTGCAGCGTGTACATGTCAGACGACGTGGCGATGATCAGGGGCCAGAGGAACGAGTTCCAACTGCTGGTGAACGTGAAGATCGTCAGCACGGCGAGCGCGGGCAGGATCAGCGGCAGGATGATCATCGTGTAGATGTTCCAGTCGTTGCAGCCGTCGATCCGCGCCGCGTCGATCAACTCGTCGGGGATCGACTGTAAGTACTGACGGATCATGAAGATGCCGAATACGCTCGTGATGCCCGGAATCAGCAGCCCGACGTAGGTGTTCACCAAGCCGAGGT
>JAEVZT010000374.1 GCA_023392115.1 Chloroflexota bacterium | reverse complement strand
GTCACGCAGCGTCCGTTCCATCAGCCTTCAACCTGTCGAACCAGCGCCGGCGTCTTGCCACGCACGAAGTTGACGGCGACCACCGCCAGCAGCAGATACATCGCCGCGCCCGCCAGCAGCGCCCAGCCGAAGCCCCACTGCAACGAAATGATCACCGCCAGCGTCGAGCCGAGCACCGAAAATGCGCCGTTGATCGCCCACAGCAGCGCCACCTGCCCCCGGTTCTGCTCGGTGAGGCGCAGCAGGCTCGGGAAGGGGATGCCCATCGGGAAGCCGATCAGCGCGGTCAACATGACCGCCGTCAGCAGGCGAACGGCGAACGGCGCGACGAGCTGCGCGTCGACCAGCGGCGGCAGCGCGAACCAGTAGACGATCGCCAGCCCGACGATCAACAAGCCGACCAGCCCCACGCGCCACGAGAGGATCGACGTCTGCCAGCGCTGGCTGATCCAGCTGCCAAGCCCACCCGCCAAGAGCAGCGTCGCCAGCACCGCCGCCAGCGACAGGATCGGATGTCCGAGCAGCAGTTGAAACCGCTGGATGAGTGGGATTTCGACAAGCATGAAACCAAGCCCGATCAGCACGGCGTAAACCAGCATCGCGCGCGGGATGCGACCGCCGCCGCGCCCCGTCCCGCCGCTGAAAAAGCCGAGCGCCAGCAAGCCGACTGCCAGCACCGCCGCCAGCGCCAGCGTCGAGCGGATCGCCGGCGGGATGCCGTGATCGAGGTTGAAGAAGTACGGCGAGTCGTCGGTTGTCGGGCTGAGGTTGTAATCGGCGTCCGCCTGAATGAACGACGCCATCGTCCCGCCGTTCCGCAGCGGCTCGAACAGCGTTTCATAGCCCCCGGGCGCGAACAAGGGCTGCATCCCGCGCGACAGGGCGGCACGGTTGAGCGCCTCGACCGTTTCGGCGGGCAGCGGGTCTTTGCCGACCAGCAGCACGCTCGTGCGGATCGTCGCGTCGCCCGCGGGCATCATCCACAGCCACAGGTGATCAAGCGCTTGCGACGGCGGCGTGCCGGTGTCCTCGAAGGCTTGCAGGGCGGTCACCGCCGCGCGGCTCGCTTCGAGCGCGTTGTGCGAGATGATCGCCAGCCGCCCACCCGGCGCGAGGCGATCAAGATACGCTTCGAACGCTTCCCGCGTGAAGATGTAATTCTCGACAAGCGTTTGGCTGGCAGGTTCAACCGCCTGCGTATACACCAGATTCAGGTAGATCAGGTCGAACTGATCGTCGCTCCGCTCGACAAAACTGCGCGCGTCGCCTTCGATCAAATCAACCTGCGGCAGATCGAGGATGCCGCCGTTATAGTCTGCGAAGCGGCGCGTGGCGTCGATCACCGCCGGGTTGATCTCAACCGCCGTGATCGCGTCCGCGTCCGCCAGCAGCGCCAGCGCGATATCCTTGCCGCCGCCCGCGCCGACGATCAGCGTGCTTTCGGGGCTGCCTGACAGGAACGGCAGGTATTCAACCGTGTTCCGGTGCGCGCTCAGGGCTTGGACGTCGCCGTCAAAGCGCAGCATGAAGCTCCCAGCGCCGCCGTCGGTGAAGACGTAACGCGCGTTCGGATCGTTCGTCTCAAGCACGTCGACGCGCGCGAACGGACTCCACGCCGTGTAGTCGATGCGCGCGTCCTGCGCCGGGTCTTGGAGGATGGCGATCATCGTCTTGTCGCGCGGCGCGCCCGTCAACGCCTGCGGGTTGAAGTCAACCGCGCCGCTGACGAGGTTGACGACGAGCAGCAGCGCGCCAAATCCCAAGCTCGCCGCCGACAGCGTCAGCGACCGCCCGCGCTCGCGCCGCGCGAAGGCCACGGCGACCGCGCCAACCAGCGCCGCCAGAAACAGCGTCATGCTGAAGGCGCTCCACAGGTTGAGTAGGACGATCACCGCGATCACGCCGAGCGCCGCGCCGATCAAGTCGGCGGCGTACAGGTGTCCGCTGCCGGCGCTGAAGTTCTCAAACGCCAGCGCCGTGAACAAGCCGATCAAGAAGAAGGGGACGAGCGCCGCCAGCGCGCGCGGAAAGATCGACTCCGCCGACGGCAGCCACGCGATCACCATTGCCGCCGCCGACAGCGACAGGCTGATCGCCGCCAGCACGCCCGCCAGCGTCCGCGTCGAGCGCGCGTGCGCCGGTTTGAGCGCGTGGGCGCTGGCAGCGCCGAGGCTCAAGCCGAGCACCGCCAGCGATACCGCCAGAAACGTGAAATGGTACTGGAAGAACAACGAAAACAGGCGCGTGAGCGTGATCTCGAAGACCAGCCCCGCGCCCGACACGACGAAAACCGCCGGCAGCACCCAGCGCCGCCCCTGCGTTTCGATCAGCCCCATGCACCCTGTCTTTCTTCGCCCGGCTGCAAGACGAGCGTCACCGCGTGATCGCCGAAGCGCACCTGCCGCGTCAGCGCTTCCGGCGCATCATTGCGCACCGTCCACTCGACGCCGCCCGCGCGATTATAGCGCGCCGTGACCGACAATCCCCTCGCCAGCAGGTTGTTGAACGCCGCATTATCCCACGCCGAAGGTACAGCCGGGAACAATTCTATACCTTCTTCGGTCGACTGAAGCAGCAGCTGGTGGATTGCCGTACACGTTGCGCCCTGCGCCGTCCCGAAATACTGCATGTTCCATTCGCCGTTATTTTCCATCACTTCCGCCATGCCGCCAAACTGGCAGATCGTCGGGCGCATTGAGTCAAGCACTTCCCAGACGAGATCGCCGTTGCCCTGCTCCGCCAGCACGGTCCCGATGCGACCACCCGACCATGGGAAACTGCTCACCCGCCCGACGTTGATTTTCAGGTAGTGGTGAACGGTGCTCACCGCGCGCGGATCTTTCGCGGCGACGACGCCCATCGGATGAATCGGCGCGACTGAGCTTGCGTTGATGTGCTCCTGCGATTCGGATGATCTGAAAAACTGGCCGTTGTAGAGTCTATCCACCGTCTTCGTCAGCTCTTGGCCAACGGCGGCGCACTCGCGGATGAAGTCATCTTCCGGCTTGCCGAGAATTCGTGCCGCCCGCACCAGATGGCGCAGGATGACGATTGTGCCGGTGACAGTACTACCATCATTCAAAACCTTGTCCGGGCTTTCATGGACGCCGACGACGTAACCGACTCCATAGCCGTCGTCTGTCTTCTGCACAATGCAGTCGAGGAAGAAACGCGCCAGCCCTTCGAGGATCGGGTAGAACTCACGCAGGTAATCCTCGTCCTGCGTAAAGTCGTAATAGCCCATGATCATGTTGGCATACGAGCCGTTGTTATGTACCTGATATTTCATGTGCAGCAGCGTGCCGTATGCCTTGCGCCCGTCGTGCGTGATCTCCCAGTCCCACTTCAAGCCGTCGCAGCCGAATTCCTCGCTTGCGTGGCGGCGGGCGTGATCAATCGTCCGCTGGAAGAAGCGGTTGGCTTCAAGCGCCTCGGCAGTGTGGTGAGCTTCCATCAGCGCGCGCTGGATGAAGTACGAATCCCAGAAGATGTGCGACGACCACGTCCGGCGCAGGTTGTTGACCGGCAGCCCGCCCGACTCGCGGTTCTGCGCCGCCTTGAAGTGGTACATGCTCGCTTCGTAGAAGTACTGGTACTGCTCGTCGGGGATCGTGATGCTCGACGCGGCGAAGTAGTGGCGCCAGTATGTCAGGTGTTCGTCGCGCAGGGTGTCAAGACCGAGCGCGATCGCCTCGTCGAGCGCCCGCCCGTCGAGCGCGTCCTGCCGGTTGTCGACAATCGAGAAGTACTTGACGAACGTGCGCCCGCGCGCCCGCGCCCAGCGATCGTTACCGTCCGCGCCGAACGCTTCAGGCTGCGGGTCGAGCCGCATCTGCATGATGCCGTGCGTCTCGCCGAGATCGTAGCGCCCTTCCGGTAGGCGCTCGTTCATCTCGACGCTGCGAAACGGGTCAGTGTCCCAGCCATCATCCATCCATACGCCGGGGCCCATCCACGCCTGAAAATCAACGTCCCCGTCGAAGGTGTATTCCTCGATCAAAATCGACCGCCGCGCGTGCAGCCACGTTCGCACCTCGCCCTTAACCGTTCCGTAGTCGACCTTTGTGTACAGTGTGCCTTCCTGCGGCACAAAACGCTGCTCGGTGGCGACAAGTTCCAGCGGGCGCGCGCCGTCGAGCAGGGTATACCAACTGCGCCCAAGCGGCGCGACCTCGTACCAGCCCGAGCCTTCGGCGTGTTCGAGCCTCTTGTCGATCGGGAAGCGCCCGGCGACCATGACCAGCTTGTCTTCCGGGTAATAGCGATCCGCCTTATACCAGTTACAGCGATCCACGCTTACCTTGTCCGAAACCATCGACCCGGTGTAGCCGACCAGCACCGCGTCGAGTCCGTTGCCAAGAAAGCAGTGGTAATAATTGCTCGGGAGCTGCATTCCGTTAACCTTTGATGCCGGTGAGAGAAATACCTTCGACAAACGCCCGCTGCGCGAACAGGAACAGGATCACGATCGGCAGCATCAGCGTCACCGAAGCCGCCATGAGCAGGTTCATCTGGACGTTGTTCTGACCGTTGAAGTACGCCAGCCCAACTGCCACCGTGTACAGATTCGTATTTTGCAGGTAGAGCAGCGGGTTGAGGAACTCGTTCCACACGTCTTTGAACGTCAATACCGTGATGACCGCCAGTACGGGGATGCTCAACGGGACGATGATGCGTGTGATGATTTGCGCTGTATTCGCGCCGTCGATGACTGCCGCTTCTTCAAGCTCGCGCGGGATGGTCATGAAGAACTGGCGCATCAGGAAGATGGCGTACGCTTCGCCGAACCACGCCGGGACGATCAGCGGCAGGAACGTGTTCACCCAGCCGAGCTCGCTGAATAGAATGAAGCGCGGAATCAGAATCGCCGCGCTCGGCAGCATGAGCGTTGCCAACAGGATCGTGAACAGCAGGTTCTTGCCCGGCGCTTGCAGGCGAGCAAAGCCGTAGGCGACGATCGTACATGAAATCAAGCGCCCGCTGATCTCGCCAACCTCGATGATCAGCGAGTTGACGATGAAGCGGTCGAACGGCAGCAGCGGGTTGCTGAACGCTTCACGGAAGTTCGACCACTGAATCGGGTCGGGAATCCAGCGCGGGGGCCACAGGAAAATCTGGTGTTCAGGTTTGAGCGCCGTCGTCACCATCCAGAACAGCGGGAATAGAAACAGCAGACTCAGGAAGATCAGCAACCCGTAGACGACGATTTTACGCCCAAGCTCGCCAAACGGCTTGCGCGAGCCTTGCATGACGGACGTGCGCCGGACAGTCTCGGCGGTGGCAGCTCTTGTCGCCATGACTAGTCACGCCCCCCTTCGTAATAGACCCAGCGGCTCGACGAACGGTTGACGAAGTAAGTCACGGTGAGGATCAAGAGGAACAACACCCATGCCAGCGCCGAGGCGTAACCCATATTCAGGAATTTGAAGCCCTGTTCGTACAGGTGCAGCAGGTAGAACAGGGTCGATCTGAGCGGAGCGCCGATTTGTCCCGCGCGCGCCGTCGAGATGACGAATGCCGCGTCGAACGTCTGGAACGCGCCGATCATCGACATGACGAGGTTGAAGAAGATCGCCGGGCTGAGCATCGGCAGCGTGATGCGCAGGAAGCGAGTCAGCCGCCCCGCCCCATCAACTTCCGCCGCTTCGTAAAGCGTCTTCGGGATGCCCTTCAGTCCGGCGAGAAAGATCAGCATTTCACCGCCGATCCCCCACGCGCTCATAATGACCAGCCCCCAGAGGGCGTAGTTTGGGTCGCCGAACCAGTTTGGCGCGTACAACCCGAGCGAGCGCAGCAAGCCGTTAACGGGACCGAAGCGCGGGTTCAAGATCCACTGCCACAGGACGGCAGCCGCCACGCTGGCGACAATCGACGGGATGTAGAACGACGTGCGGAAGAAGGCGACCGCGCGCGTCGCTTCGTTGAGCAGCACGGCGAGGAACAGCGCTACCGCCATGCGCAGCGGCACGCTGGTAACAGCATACGTCAGCGTCACTTTAAGCGACTGGTAAAAGTTCGGGTCGTTGGTGAACATGCGGACGTAGTTGTCCAAGCCGATCCACACAGGTGAGGTGACGACGTTCCAGCGCGTGAAGCTGAGGTAGAGCGATGCTACCATGGGGATGACGGTGAACAGCAGGAAGCCGATCACCCACGGAGCTACGCAGATATAGAACGTATAGGCTTCGCGCCTCGCGCCGGGCGTCAGGTCACGCCATCGCATTCTTGGTGCGCGGGAGTCTCCTGCTGTCACTCTGATCATCGGTCAATCTCTCGAACGACTAGGCGGACACTCAAGAGGTTGACCCCACCCCCAGCCCCTCCCCGAATTCAGGGAGGGGAGAAAGAGACGTTGTTTGCGCCCTCCCCCGAATTCGGGGGAGGGTTGGGG
>JAEVZT010000236.1 GCA_023392115.1 Chloroflexota bacterium | reverse complement strand
CGCGTACTGGCCGGGTACTGGGTGACCAGCTTCTTTCGGTATGGAGTATCCAATCCGGTGAGACCATCTTCTCGATTTCAGTGCCTGCAAGCACGGTTATGAATCGAATCTCAGTAAATCGAACTGGTGAGTACTTTGCTTTCTACAGCCTTAGTGATGAGCAGAAAACTCTTAGCGTGTGGTCACAATCAACGCAATCTGTAAACAATATTTTATTGATACACTGAGGGGAGCAACAAGTCCCCTCAGTGGCGATGACGCTCACAATTGACCTATTGACATTCCCCGAAACCGGGTCGCACGATTCGGTCATTAAGTCGTGATGTTGGATTTAAACGCGCATCTGCATTTGGATCAAAAAAGCCCACGCTTGGCAGGCTTTTCGGGAGGTGAGGCTTTCGCCTCAAGTGGGCGCAAAGGGACTTGAACCCCTGACCTTACGGATGTGAACCGTACGCTCTAACCAGCTGAGCTATGCGCCCGTTGGTGAATTCCGTAATGTAGGCTAGAGTATAGCATGGTTTACGGGGCTGTTCAAGCCTGAAATCGCCTGCGGAGGGGTCGACAGCGTGAGTTTTTGGATGCACTGGATCGTCGCGATCGTCACGCGGCTCGGCTGGCGCAAGCGCCTTTCCTCGCTCGTCACGTCCATCTCGCTGATCAGCGGCTGCACGCTGATCGCCCTGCCGCCGAACACGCCGACGCCCGTCCCGACCGCCACCCCGCCCTCGACCGCGAACGGCTGGGAAGCGCTGACGCCGGGGCTGGAGCGCCGCACCTATAGCCCCGGCGGCGATTACCCCTTTACTCAACTAACCGCGCTGCGGATCGACCCGGCGTATTACAGCTTTCGCGTCCACTACCGTCCCGGCGATCCGCTGACGCTGTCGCAGTGGCGCGAGCAGCTTCCGAGCGCCGCCGCCTTCGTCAACGCCAATTTCTTTGACGCTCAGGGGCAAATCCTCGGCATGTTAGTCGCAGACGGCGCTGTCTACGGGCAGTCGTTCACTGACAGGGGCGGCATGTTTCAGGTGCAGAACGGCGCGCCGCGCATCCGCTCGCTGATCGCCGAGCCGTACATGGCTGAAACGCTCGAACAGGCGGCGCAGGCGTTCCCGATGCTGGTGCTCAACGGGCAACCCGCCTTCACCAACGAGCAGGGCGACCGCGTTTCGCGGCGAACCGTCATCGGCCAAGACTCGCAGGGGCGCGTCGTGCTGATCGTCACCCCCTCGCTGATCGGCATGCGGCTTGTCGACATCAGCGCCTACCTGCCGACAACCGATCTCGACCTCGTCAACGCTTTCAACCTCGACGGCGGCGGCTCGACGATGATGTTCGTCAACACGCAGCCCGCCACGCAAGTGATCTCCTTCGATCCCGTGCCAGCCGTGCTGGCGGTTTACCCTAGAGGATAGTTTCATGGCAACCCCGACGACTTACTATCGACCCAAAACGATTGAGGACGCTTATGAGCGCTCGCAGCAGCCCGGCGCGATCGCGCTGGCGGGCGGCGCGCTGACGCTTGGCACGCTCGATTTGCCCTGCGAGACGGTGATCGACGTGCAGGACGTGCCCGAACTGCGAGCGATCGACATGGGCGAAGGCGGCGCTTCCTTTGGCGCGGCGTGTACGCTTCAGCAGGTACTGGAGTGGGAACGCCTGCCACACGCGATCCGCCGCGCGCTGACGCGGGTAGTCCCGCTCAACATCCGCAGCGGCACGTCAATCCTTGAAAGCCTGCGCCCACCGCATAATCCGATGCTGCGCGACTGGCTGGCGGCGATCGCGGCGCACGACATCGGCGTGCGGCACTTCGCCCCCGGCGAAGAACGGTGGACGAACTTCAGCACCATGATTATGGAACCCGACGCGTATGAACGGGACTTCCTCGTCGGCATCCACATCCCGGCGATCCCGGCAGGCGAGGCGCTTGGATCGGCATTTGTCGCCCGCACGCCCGCCGATAACGCGATTGTCAACGCGGCGACTTACGTCTACCTCAACGAGGGGCGGCGCGTCGAATCGGTCTTCTCGGCGATCTGCGGCGCGTCGCGCGAGCCGGTCGTCATGCTGACGCTCGACACGCTGATCGGCAGCCCGTTTGACGAAGCCAACATCGCCAGCGCGGTCAAGATCGTGCCGCCGCGCGTTGATCCGGTCACGGATTACCTCGGCAGCGCGGAGTATCGGCGCGAAATGGCGCGGGTCGTCGTCCAGCGCGCCCTGCTCGACTGTCTGGAACAGCTTCCGCCCGCATGATCCGCCGCAGGGGTATACTAGGGGAGAAAGGAGCGGTCAGATGGCAGTTGTAGAGCGAACCTATACGGCAGATGATCTGCTCGTGCTGTCTCACGCGTCCGACTACGCCGACAAGCGCCTCGAACTCAGCGACGGAGAACTGATCATCATGGCACCGGCGAGCATGAAGCACGGCGTTATTGCCTCGAAACTTGATCGCCTGATTGGAGCATTTGTCGAAGAACGCGGACTTGGCGTAACCACTGCCGCCGAAACAGGTTACATCCTGCACAAGAATCCGAACGGTCGAGATACCGTCCGCGCGCCGGATGTCGGCTTCGTCGCGGCGGAGCGGCTGGCGGAAGGCTTGCCCGATGGTTACGTCCCGTTCGCGCCCGATCTCGCCGTCGAGGTGATGTCGCCACATGACAGCGCCGACGAAATCCAGAAGAAGGTGCTTGAAAACCTGCGCTACGGCACGCGCTTGATCTGGGTCGTCTATCCCGAAACGCGCACGGTGACCATCTACACGGCGAACGGCGCGCGGATCGTCGACGACAAGGGGACACTCGACGGCGGCGACGTGCTGCTGGGATTTACGCTGCCCGTCAGCCGCGTGTTTGCATAGGAGAGGATGTTCAGTTCACATCCATGTATCGCTTCCAAGTCCAGCATTGAGGCAAAATGGGTAAACCGGCAAGAATGGGAATATGTCGCTTATGCGGCAACTACAAAGAAATGACTCCCGAGCACATTCCTCCTAAAGCAGCCTTCAACAGGAGTGGCGTTCTTGTCGAGACTCTTGACGATTTCATACGTGGATATCGACCGCACAAGTTTCGCCAAGGTATGAACAAGAAATCCCTATGCAGTTCGTGCAACTCTGCGACTGGTGATTGGTATGCTCCATCGTTAATTGCATGGTGTTATCAAGGATTGAGTTGGGTCGAAAGAAGTCAGGGAATCCTTTATTTACCGTATTTCGTTCAGCCGCTAAATGTTATTAAGCAGATTCTCGTAATGTCCGTGGCGCTGCTTCCTGAAAATAAGACAGTAATTCAGCATCATGAGGAACTCAGATATTGCTTACTCAGACGTGAGGATAAATACATTCCGCCTCAGTACAAAGTCTATGTCTACCTTAACGTCGCAGGTAAGCCACGACTTGCTTCTAATGTTGCAGTCACTAATTTGAATGCAGGAGTCACGCCAACATTTGTTATGGCAGAATTTGCTATGACACCCTTTGGTTACTGTGTAACTATAGAGTCTGGACGAAGGAAATCACTCCCTCGATTTCAGCAACTTAGCGAAATCACGTGGTTCGCGAATTTTGATTACGATGAGTATCGCAATCTTGAACTTCGGCTGACTGCCCGCGAGACTCACGAACCATTTCCGCTTGACTACAGATCTTCCGTTGATATTGAAAGACAAAGCTGATCATGCAAATCACCTTCACACTAAACCACGAGAAACGCACGGTCGACGTGCTGCCCCATGATCGCCTGCTGCGCGTCCTGCGCCGCATGGGATGCTACAGCGTCAAGTTCGGCGACGAACACGGCTACAGCGGATCGGACACGGTGCTGCTCGACGGGCAGCCGGTCAACGCCGGGACGCTGCTCGCCGCGCAAGCCGACGGTCACGACATCCTGACGCTCGAAGGCATCGGCACGTCGCGCAATCTGCACCCGCTCCAGCAGGCGTTCATCGAAACCGGCGCTATCCAGTCCGGCTACAACACCCCGGCGCAGATCCTGTGCGCCTATGCCCTGCTCCAACGCAGCCCGAACCCGACCGAAGCCGAAATCCGCGAGGCGCTGGCTGGCGTGCTCGACCGCGAAACCGGCTACGTCAAGCCGGTGCAGGCGATCCTGCGCGCGGCGGCGATCCTGCGCGGCGAGGAAGTGCCGCCGTACGAGCCGCTTCAACGCGCCATCCCCGCGCCGCCGGGATTGTTCGACGTGCCGTTCGACGATATTTTCGGCGGCGGGAGTGACGGCGGCGGCGACGTCCAGACGCGAACGCGCCTCGCCCCGGCGATCGTCGTCAGCCCGCCCGAAGTGGCGACGCTCAAAACGGTTGGCAAGTCCGAGCCGAAAGTCGACGCCGTCAAGCTGGCGGCGGGCAAGCCGGTCTATACCGACGACATCGAAATGCCGGGGATGCTCCACGCCGCCCTGCTGACCAGCCCGCACGCCCACGCCCGTAT
>JAEVZT010000227.1 GCA_023392115.1 Chloroflexota bacterium | reverse complement strand
ATCGTCATCGACCAGCGCAATCTGTATGCTCCCGCCGATCTTCTCGCGCGCGTCGGGGGCGAAGAAGCCGCTGACGTTAATGGCGTGATAGCCCATGCCGTCGAGCGCGACCGGCATCGAGCGCCCGCCGCTGGCGTCACAGTGCCAGACGTCCGGCGCGCAGCTCCCGCCGATATCGAGCAGCAGAAAGCGCCCGCCGGGCGGCGCGGGATCGTCGGCGCATACCCGCACCGCATCCTCGCCGTACAGCGCTTTCAACTGGCGCAGGAATGTCTGCATGCGCGGCAGCGCGTCGAGATCGCCGCGCAAATCACAGGTGTAAAAGACGGTTAGCGGTGTTTCCACTGCGGTTGACGTTTCTCTACAAAGGCGGTCATGCCTTCAGTCTTGTCTTCAGTCGTGAAGGCGAGATAGAAATTTCGCCTCTCGTAATCCAGCCCTTCGGAGAGCGGCAGTTCTTCCGCCTTATTAACGGCGTCCTTGATCAGGCGGACGGCGACGCGCGGCATGGCGGCGATCTTTTTCGCGAGCGCGACCGCTTCGTCCAGATAAGCCTCAACCGGATAGACGCGGTTGACAAGCCCCGCGGCGAGCGCTTCCTGAGCCGTTAGGTTGCGGCTGCCGAGCATGACTTCCATCGCGACCGCCTTGCCGACCGCCCGCGTCAGCCGCTGCGTGCCGCCCGCGCCGGGGATGATGCCGATGCTGATCTCCGGCTGCCCGAACTTAGCAGTTTCCGAAGCGACGATCATGTCGCACAGCATCGCCATTTCGCAGCCGCCGCCGAGCGCCCAGCCGCTGACCGCGCCGATGATCGGCTTGGAGATGCGCGACATGCGCGACCAGTCGGTGAAGTCATCGTTCATCATGGCGATCGCGTCGGAATTGACCATCTGCTTGATGTCCGCGCCGGCGGCGAAGGCTTTATCGCTGCCGGTCAGGATGATGCAGCCGATGGCGTCGTCGCGGTCGAAGGCTTCAAGCGCGTCGAAAATCTCGCGCGTGATCTGCGTGTTGAGGGCGTTGAGCGCCTGCGGTCGGTTGAGGCGAACGACGCCAACGCCGTCGCCGGGCGTCTCGACAAGGATCGTTTCGTAAGTCATAAAAAGGACTCCAAAGAAGTGCTGAGTGCCGAGTACTGAGTGCTGAGTCAAGAACAGTGCCGAGTGCCAAGTACTGAGTGCTGAGTCAAGAGAAGAAATCAAGCTTTTCTCAGTACTCAGCACTCAGTACTCAGTACTTTTCTCTACGGATACCGCTCGGTGAAATCTTGCACCGCCGTGTCGATCACGTCGGCGTCGTCTGAGGACAGGAGCGTCAGAATGTCCTCAAGACCGAGCTTCATGTTCTCGTAAGCCTGTTCAGCCGTCGGCTGGTCGGCGATGAAGCGCGTGTGGACGAGCCAGCCGTACACGCCGCAGGTGATCGCGAACGGCACCTGCATGTGCGTCTCCTGTTCAAGCGTGATCCGCGCGCCGTCGGGACATTCCTCGTCGCGGATGATCACGCCACCTTCCGATCCAGTTGTGCCGACGGTCTTGCCGTCTTCGTAGGGATACCATTCCATCATTCTGCTGCCTTCAGGTTGCTGCCGCGCGCTTCACTGCCCACTTCAAATAGCCGCCCTGTACGCCGGTCTGCGTCATGCCGAGCTTTTCGAGAATCCGCCGCGAGCCGGTGTTGTCCGCCAGACATTCGGCGGTGATGCGCTGCACCTGCGGGTGCTGCCACGCCCAGTCGCACAGCGCCTGTGCCGCTTCGTAGGTGTAACCCTGCCGCCGGAACGTCGGCGCGATGCCGTAGCCGATCTCGATCATGCCGTTATCGTCCGGCTTGCCCTTGAAGCCTGCCGAGCCGAAGACGACGCGCTCGACGTTGTGCATGATCAGCCACAGCCCCCAGCCGAGCATCTGCGGGTCATTGCGAATTTGATAATCGTAGAAACTGAGCAAGCCGCGTCCGTCTTCGTCGAGCCAGTCATCGTCAACGCGCGCGCCAACCAGCGACTCCAACTGCCGTTTGCCGACACTTGCCGCGCGCGCCACCTGCGGCGAGCACGCGGTCAGGGTGAGCCTTTCGGTGCGAATAAGATAGTCCATGGCAGAACCTCCTAGGAACGCCACAGGCATTATAGCCATTCGGCGCAGTTTTCGCCCTTATGCGCCGTCAGCATCGAGCGCGGCAAGCAGTTCGGCTTCCCGTTCCGGCGTCAGCCCGGCGCGGCGCTCGCCCGGTTCGCGTCCAGCGTCCCAAGCCAGCGTGTCGCGCACCGTTTCCGCAAAGGGGCGGAACGTCAGTCCGGCGGCGATCGCGCGGTTGACGCTGACGGCGAAGATGTTGTGATACGGTTCGGGAACCCAGAACGGCATCTGCATCCCATTCACCTCTTGCGCCTGAAGGAATGCGTCATCCGCCCACGCGAACGAGGCGTCGCTCCCCGCTGCCGACGCCATTCCTTTGACCCATCCGTCCCACATGAAAGGACGCTCCGCGCCTGTCGCGTTGAAAATGCCGGTTGTGCCGGCTTCGAGCAGGTGGATCATGAACACGCCGAGGTCGCGCGCGTCGATCATCTGCACCGGACGTTCGGGCTTGCCGGGGACGAGGACGCGACCGCCGCGCGCAATCCGCGTCACCCAGTAGGTGAAGCGGTCGGTATGATCGTATGGGCCAACGATCATGCCGGGGCGGACGATCACCGTGCGTCCGGGCATGGCGGTTTCGGCGGCTTGTTCGCACAGCACTTTCAGCCCGCCGTACGTCTCGCCGGTGACTTCCTCGACGCTTTCATCCTCAAGCTGCTTAAGGGGCGAGTCCTCGTCGCCGCCTTCCGCCATCGGATCTTCATAGACGGAGATTGTCGAGATGAACAGGTATTTATCCACCGCGCCGGCGAGAAGCTCCGCCGACTGTTTGACGACGCGCGGAACATAGCCGCTGGTGTCGACGACCGCGTCCCATGTGCGCCCCTTGAGCGCGTCGAGATCGCCGCTGTCACGGTCGCCGCGCAGGTGCTCAACCCCTTCGTAGAGGTCAGGGTTGGTTTTGCCGCGCGTGAACAGGGTGACCGTGTGACCGCGTTCGAGTGCCGCGTCGACCAGATGGCGACCGACGAAGCGCGTTCCACCGAGGATCAGCAGATGCATTGCTGCCTAACTCCATTCGAAAAGTTTCGAGCGAAAGGTTGAATTTAATCGAAATCGAGAGGCGAGTCAAACGTCATCTCGGGGTTGCGGAACGGGATCAGCGCGAGGATGACTGCCTGCTCGTAATAGGCAGTCCTGTCGATCACGTCGCCGGTCAGCAGCCCAACCGACCCGTTCTGCTGCTTCGAGTTGGCGCGCCCGAAGACGCGGTCGTCGGCGTCGCCGAGTTCGATCCCCTGACGGACGAGCCGCGCCGTCTCGTCGGGCAGGTAGAACGTTGCCGTCCGGCTCTTGCCCGCCCGTTTACCGTTCAAGACGACGATCCACGCGAAGGCTTCGAGCGAATTGCCAGTGTCCTCGACGCCACCTTCGATGCCGACCCAGAAATCGGCGTCCGGCGCGGCATGACGCGCGCCCTGCGCCCGCTGGAGCGCCCCGCGCAGCGTTTCGGCGTCAGTCATCGGTTGGTCGCTGACTCCCGACGGGATCGACAGCCCGCGCGCGTCGAACGTTTCCTGCGGGAACATGCGTCGGAAGCCCGCCAGCGCCGAAGCGATTTTGACAGGGTTGGTTGAGGCGACGACGATCTGCTTCATGTTCCTCACCCCACCAGCATGATCAGCTTGATGACCGCGAACAAGCCGAAGGCGGCGTGCGCCACCATCGCCGCGCGCGTCGAGCCCGTGTAGGCGCGGACGGCGCCGATCACCAGCCCGGCGAGGAACGGCACGATCAAGCCGTACATTAGCGTCGCCCGCGCCTCGCCCGCTGGCGCGCCATAAGCCAGCAGGTGAAAGGCGGCGTAGAGCAGCGCCGTCACGATCAAGCCCGCCCAAGCGCCAAATGTCGCCCGCAGCGCCGGGAAGGCGACGCCGCGAAAGACGAGTTCTTCAGCGACCGGTTGGGCGATGACCATGAAGGCGAACGCCAGCACCCAGTCGACAACGCCCACGTCGGCGAGGTTCAAGCCGAGCAGCTCCGGCATCGGCAGGAACGCGCCCGACACGCCGAGCGCGAGGATGTCGAAAGCGATGGCGAAGCCGACGCCGATGAACAGGATGAACGGGTAAGGTGTCGCCGAAGGGTTCAGGCGCAGAGCCTCGCCGTCACGGCGGCGCGACTGGACGATGAACAGAATGATGAACGCCGCGCCGATAATCCAGCCGAGCAGCGGCGCGAAGTCGGCTTCGGTGACCAGCGCGACGGCGGCGAACGTGCCGACGATCAGCGCCAGAAACGAGACGACGAGCGTCAGGGCGACGGTTTCAAGCCCCCACGGCGGCGCGGGTTCAGCCGCCCCGATGCGAGAGAACAGTGAATTGGAGCGCGGGGTCGTCACGATTGTTTCCTTTCCAGCAGCAGCGCCATGA
>JAEVZT010000204.1 GCA_023392115.1 Chloroflexota bacterium | reverse complement strand
GTAGTTGAGCTTCGAGCCGACAGCAACAATCGACGCCAGCACCAGCCCGCCGAAGAAGGCGAAGACGAACGTCGGGTACTGTTCGAGCGCGATGCCGAGCGCGTTTGAGAGCGTGAAAATCGCGGCGAGGATGCCCAGCCCGAGCGCGATCAGGAAGCCAAAGGGAACGTGATCGAACAGCGCGCGCAGCTTGAGCGAGAGCGCCAGCCGGATCGCCGTGATGTTGAACGATTTGATGGCGTCGAGCAGAGTTTCATAAATGCCGAGGATGAACGCCATCGTCCCGCCGGACACGCCCGGAACAATGTCGGCAGAACCCATCGCGAAACCGGTCAGAAACAGGCGTAGAAACTGGCGCGGCGTGCGCGGTCGGCTCAGGTCAACATGATTCATTGAAATTGTCTCCGATCAAGAGATACATAGTTGGGGTACGAAACCCGGCATGATTCCAGTCTTGGTGTTATGCCACATTAACTATGCATAAGAAACGGTAGAGCGTCAATGGTGTGCCCGTGTCGCGCGGTGTATGTTAGTCGTTCGCACCGCCGCCGTTGAGGAATTCATCCGGGGCTGCTGTATAAACCCCTTGTCATACAGCACACTAGGAAATCAAAAGCAGATGTCACAACTGCTTGAGCAGTTTAGCAGCATCATTCAGCAGATCGTCCTCACGATCGGCTATCCCGGCATCACCCTCATCATGATCACGGAAAACATCTTCCCGCCGATCCCGTCTGAACTGGTCATGCCGTTCGGGGGTTTTGCCGTCGGGCAGGGCAGCATGAGCTTTCTTGGCGTGTGGATCGCCGGGGTGATCGGGTCGGTGCTGGGCGCGCTCATCCTCTACTACATCGGCTGGTGGGCGGGCGACACGGTCGTGCGCGGAATTTTACGGCGGCACGGGCGCTGGCTGACCGTGTCCGAGAGCGATTACGATCGCGCCCTGAACTTCTTCAACAAGTATGGCACGATCGTCATCTTCTTCGGGCGCTTGATCCCGATCATCCGCAGCATCATCTCACTTCCGGCGGGGGCTGATCACATGTCGCTGCCGAAATTCATATTCTTCACGGCGCTCGGCTCGGCGATCTGGAACGGCGCGCTGGTGTATGCCGGGGTGCTGCTCGGCGAGAACTGGCGCGCCGTGCTCGACATCATGGAATCGTATCAAGGCATCGTCATGATCGCCTTCGCCGCCGTCGCCGTGCCGGCGGTCGTCTGGTTCATCTTCACCCGCCTGCGCGGTCGCTCGCGCCGGACGCCCGCCGTCACTGAGTAGCGCCGCGCTGCTGCATCCAGCGGCTGACCGTCTCGGCGATCACCGCCGCGCACAGCATCACATCGTCAAGGTTCACGTACTCGACCGCCGCGTGAGCGCCGTCGCCGCCCGGTCCGTAAATCACCGTCGGGATGCCCGCGCGCCCCAAGATCGCCGAATCGAGCCACGCCCACATGCCGTAATACTCGGGCGGCGTCGGGTGAATCTGCTCGGACGCCCCCATCAGCGTTTTGACGATCTCGGCGTCGCGGTCGATCTCGTAGCCGGGACGGTAGAAGTCAAGCTCGACGGTCGCGTCGAAGAACGGGTCGGCATCTTTGAGCGCGTCGATCTCGCGCTGCCACAGGGCGACCATGTCATCGCCGCTTTCGTGCGGCAGCAGGCGGTGTTCGACCTGCATCGTGCAGCGATCGGGATAGGTACTCCAGCCCAAGCCGCCGCTGATCATGCTGGCGTGTGCCGACGGTCGGTTGAGCAGTGCGTGACTCCGCCCGGGGAACACCTCGCGCTCGAACTTCTCCAAGACACTTAGCAGCCGCCCCATGTGCGCGATCGCGTCGACGCCTTCGTCGTGCAGGCTGCCGTGACGCGCCTTGCCATTCGTCGTCAGCGTCAGCCACGCGAAGCCCTTGTGGGCGATGCACACGTCGCAGCCGGTTGGTTCGGTCAGGATGGCGGCGTCCGGCTTGATCTGCTTGACCAGCGCATCCGAGCCGATGCTTAAGTATTCCTCGTCGGTGACGAAGCCGAGCCAGATGTCGCCTGACGGCTGAAAACCGCCGGCTTGCAGCGCGTCGACAGCGCCGAGGATCGACGCCAGCCCGCCTTTCATGTCATACGCGCCGCGCCCGTAGAGCCGGTTACCCTCAACCCGCCCGTCGAGAGGATCGCCTTCCATGTTTTCGAGGCTGACGGTGTCGGTGTGTCCGGTGAGCAGGATGCTCCGCCCGCCCCTCGATCCGCGCCAGCGGGCGATCACGTTCGGGCGACCGGGCGCACTCTCTTGTAGCTGGACTTCAAGCCCCATGCGCCGGCAGCGGTCGGCGAGCCATTCGGCGAGTTCGGCTTCGCCCGCGCCGCCCTCGATCAAGCCGGGGTTGACCGACTTGATGCGTACCATCGCTTGCAGCGTTTGAATGGTTTTGTCGCGGTCAATTGTCCACATAGCAGCACTTCGATGTCTCCGAAAAACGTTTAGTTGTGTGCAGATAGCCTCACCCCGACGCCACCTTGCGCTTGAGGATCGTTGCCGTCGGCTCGAGCGCGAGCAGCCAGTCGCCAAGCAGCGTGACCGCGCGGTGAACGCCCGCCGTCGCGCGCGGCTGACCCAACATGCTCATTTGCAGCGTGTATTCGCCGCCCCCGCGCTCGGAAACCAGCAGCGCGATCCGCTGGGTGATCGTCGGCTCGCCGACGTGCGTCTCGACCAGCAGCCCGTTTTTGCCAAGATACGCCGACATGAAGTGGATGTGCGTTTCGCCATGACTGTAGTGGAATGGCTCGAAACGCGCGTGTGCTTCTTCGAGCGTCAGCGGGCTTGTGAAGACGATGTGCGGCATGGGTAAATCCTCGATCACCGGGACGGGCGGCGCGGGAACGTCGCTGCGCCGGTAGGCGAAATAATAACACGTCCGCCCTTCCGCCTGCGCGATCGCCTCGTACTTGGTCGTGATGCGCCCCGGCATCACGTTGACCCAGTGATCGGGCAGCAGGTTATCGAGTTGCGGCGTTTCGGCGAGCAGATCGGCGCTCATTTCGGCATAGGCGAGGATATCGGTCGCCAAGTAAAGCTCGCCGCCGGGGGCAAGGCGGCTGACGATCGCGTCGAGTGTGTCGCGCTGCATGAGGCGGCGGTGACTGTGCCCCGGCTTGAACCAAGGATCGGGGAAGTTCACGTGTATCTGCGCGATCGACGCCGGTTTGAACAGGTGGTGGAGCGCGGTTTCCGCCCGCGAATGGATGACGCGGACGTTCGCCAGACGTTCGCGGCGGATGGCGTTTTCAGCGGCGGTCAGGCAGCGGTTGGCGATCTCCAGCCCGACGATATTGGCGTCGGGGTGCTGCTTCGCCAGATAGAGCAGGTACGTCCCGCGCCCGAAGCCGATTTCGACGATCAGCGGGCGCGGCGCGTCGGACGGATCGCCGAACAACGCCGACCAGTCGGTCGCCCACGGCAGTTGATAGGCGCTCAATCGCTGCATCAAACCTTTTCCTCGCTTTCGGCGGCGCGTTCCCGCTTGAGGATCGTATACAGGTTCACGTCGCCGGTAAAACCGTCGTCGCGGTAGGTCGCCAAGAGCGTTAGCCCTGACGCCTCGACCAGACGCCCGTGTTCGGCGTCGTCGACGTAATGACAGTAGCGTAACGCGCGTTCACCCTGCCGCCAGTCGAGCAGGTAATCGCCGGGTTCGGTCTGAATGCCCGCTTCCCAGTCGACGATCTTCTTGCGGAAGCGCGGGTACTCGTAGAAGCGCCACGCGGTGAAGGCGAACAGCCCGCCCGGCGCGACGCGATCCGCCAGCGCCCGCATCATCGCCAGCCGTCGATCCGCGCCGGGGATGTGGTGCAGGACGCCGAACAGCGCCACCAAATCATACTGCCCTGCGTCGGGCGGATTCTCGACAATGTCGCGCTGCTCCAAGGTCGCATCCGGCAGGGCGATCCGCGCGCGTTCGAGCAGCGCGGGGCTGCTGTCCATGCCATGATAGACAATCTTCCCGTATTGCTCCTTCAGAAAGACGCCGAAGCGCCCGTTGCCGCAGCCAACGTCGAGCACCGTCAGCGGCGTTTCGCGCGCGGGCAGGTATGCGATCAGCCGTTCCCAGCCGCGCCACGCCGATCCGCGTGTGGCGTCGAAGTCGTCGGCGACCTGCGCGTAAAAGGCGCGGTTGATCGCGTTCAGGTGATCAATTGTCGCGTCGTCCATCACCTTCCCCTGTACAATCAGGAGTGAGTTTAACGCTAAAGGATCACTTATGCTGACAACCCTTCGTCGCATTGATATCGGATCTGCGTTTCGCGTAGGGCTGGTGCTCTACGCCCTCATGTTCGCCATCTTCGGGCTGATTTTCTTCCTGCTGCCGACGCTGATGTTCGGATCGCTGGCGACAACCGCCAGCTTTGAGCGCGGCGGGAGCATCGACCTCGCCTTCCTGTCGGGGATGAGCCTGCTGTCGTTCGGCTGTGTCTACATCATTGGCATAGCGATGAGCGCGATCACCGGCGGCATCAGCTTGGCGATCATCGCGGGGCTTTACAACCTGACTGCGCGCTGGGTCGGTGGGGTGAAATTCGAGCTGGCGTCGAACGGCAGCGACCTGATCGACGAGATCGAGCGCGACATTGTCGAGAAGCGCAAACGGGGCGAGATTTAGCGTCTGAGATACAACATCACCCCTCACCCCGGACGCTGCGCGTCCTGCCCCTCACCCACGCAAGCGGGTAGAGGGGCGTGGCTCCCCCTACTCCTCGCTTGCGTGGGAGAAGGGGGTTGGGGGGATGAGGGGCAGCAACTGTGATCCCCATCCGGCGCGGCAGCCGACCGGAAACGCTGCTCCATCAAGTGCACTGGCTGCTCGAACACAAGCCGAACGCGACGGCGATCATCCTGCGCGACGGCGAGCGCGAGCAGGCGATCACCTACGCCGATTTCTTCATGTCGGCGGCGCGCTACGCGCACGCGCTCGAAGCGGCGGGCGTCCAGTCCGGCGATCTGGTCGTGCTCGTCCTGCCGCATGGCGAGTCGGTCGTCTACGGCTTCTGGGGCGCGCTGCTGATCGGCGCTGTCCCGTCGATCTTTCCGTTCCTGAGCGACAAGCTCGACCGCGACCGCTATTTCGAGAGCGTGCGCCGCTTGATCGAGCATTCGCGGGCGCGGGTGGTGATCGCCGATGAAGCGCTC
>JAEVZT010000085.1 GCA_023392115.1 Chloroflexota bacterium | reverse complement strand
GCCCTACAGAGTGTTCAAGGTACGCCTCAAGAACAGTGACGTGCAGCGCGGCAAGAGTGGCGGTTACCGCGTTATTTATTATCTTGAACGGGATGATCAGACCATCCTTATCACGATTTACAGCAAGTCTGACCAAAGCGACATACCGGTGCACGTGCTTCGAAGCGTTATCGAGGAATATGAAGCGCAGAATCCCCCAGAAGCGTGAACCTTATAGACTATGCGAGGGGGTTTTGCCGGTTGGACGGGCAGCCCCTTCACGGTACTGCATCAGCATCACGTAGTCCGGGTAGTCGCTTGCCGCGCTCGGCTGCCACTCGGCAATGCTGAACAGCTTCAACTGCCCCTGAATCCGCGCGGTCGTCAGGACGAACGGCAGCCGATCGTACAGCGCGTGAACCGGCGCTTCGCCGCGCTCAGGGTTGGAACGCCGCGCCAGCATCCCCAGCGCGCTTTGCAGCCGTTTGGCGTCCGGTACGCCGCGCACGACCCATATCTGTCGCGGCGACGGAGTCACCTCTAGCAGCGGCGCGATCGCCATCGACTCGTCCGAGCGCACCTCGTCGAGCAGGATGCACGACGGACGCCGTGCGACTCCCGCCTCGATCTGTTCGCCAAATGAAACGCCCGGCTGATCACCGACCGCCCAGCGCGGCGTCAGCCGCTCAAAGCCTTCGGGAAGCTGCGCTTCGCCTGAACGTTCGACAGCGAGAGCGCCGCCCGTCACCGGAATTAGCGATCCGACCGCGCTCAAAAGCGTCGTCTTGCCCGATTCGCCCTCGCCAACAATCGCGATCCCGTAGTTCGACCCGGCGATCGCGCGGATCAACGCCGCCGCGTCTTCAGTCATGAAGTCCGACGCGACCAAGCCATCAAGATCGGGCATGACCGGCGGGTGCAGGCGAATGTCGACGTTCACCACCGGCGAGTACGGCGGCATGACGACGTTCAGCGACGCCGCGCGATCGCCAAGCCGCAGCCCGGTTTCGACAGCCGGGACATCCTCGCGCATTTCCGCCCCCGCGTCGACCAGCATCCTTTCAACAATCCGCCGCAGGTGGTCTGAGTCATCAAACAGCGGCTTGAGCGGCTCCAAATCGCCGTGATCGTAGCGCACGGCAGCATGATCCGCGCCGTTGATGGCGATCGTCGTAATGCGGTCGTCGAGGAACAGCGCGTCAAGCGGACCGTAGCCGAACAGATTACTGTACACCTGCCGCAGCAGATCGGCTTTGTCGTCATCCGTCAGCAGCACCGACTCGATGGCGAGGACGTAGTTCGCTACGTCGAGCACGAGGCGCAGCCGCTTGGCAGCCGTATCTGCCTCGCGCAGCGCCGGCGAACCATCGTATTCTTCGAGAAAGCGGTCCTCGATGCGCTCGCGCAGCGCCGCCAGCGAGTACAGACGCGCTCCCATCCTGCCGGGTACAAGATGCGGTTCGCGCCCTTCGTCGGCGTTCGGACGCGCCGGGGGATTGCCGGGGAAATCGCTCATCGACACCTCTCAGAACTGCCCTAGATCGACGGGCTTGAGGTCGGCGTTATCGTTCGGCATGCGCCCGACTTTCGGCACGTCATGCCACTGCCCCTGCAAGTAGACGCGAACAACGTCCAGCGTGAAGTCGGTGTTGACCGACGAGTCGTTGCGCAGCAGCGTCGATCCAACGCCGTAAATGTCGACAGGCACACCTTCGCGCTCGAACTGGGCGATGCGCTCGGCGTTGAAGCCGCCGGTAACGACGATCTTGATGGTCCGACAGTACGCCTTCGCCTCGTCGAGCAGGTGCGCCGGAACAGACCACGACTCCCATGCCCGATCGAGCGCCGCGCGAACCACCTGCACCAGCTTGGGATTGACACCATACGGGTCATTCGGACCGAGCGATACATCGCGGACGCTGATGCTCGTGTCTAATCGCACGCCGTCCAAGCGCCAGCGCCGCTGAGCGTCGCTGTCGCCCGCCTCAAACGCCGTGCGGTAGCGTGTCCAGAACGCCGCCGCCGTCGCCAGTGAGTCGCGCACCGTGTCGTTGTTGAAGTCGACCAGCGCGATGCGCGGCACGTCGAGCGGCATGGTTTCGGCGAAGGCAATCATCGCTTCGGCGGTGTCGCCGAAATACGCGGCGATCAGCGCGTGCGGAATCGTGCCGCCGCCGCGCCCGCCCCACCACGCGCCCTGCGCGTCGGTGCTGACTGACGGCGTGATCGGTCGGTCGCACTCGGCGTTGTGGCGCTGGACTGCCAGCCAGTAAGCATAGCCGTCCGCCGCCTGCACTTCGGGCAAATCGAAGCGCGCCGGGAAGAACAGGACGGGCTTATCGCTGCACACCTTGAGCACTTCATAGACGTTGGTGGCGACGCGCGACGCCCGGCTGAGAATACCAAGCATCGGCGTTTCGAGTACAGCGAAGTCACGGTAGCGCCCGCGAATCTTGATCGCCGGGCGCACATCGGACGGGTGTCCATAGTAGGGAGTAAGCACGCCGTCCTCGACCGCTTCCACATCGAGCGCATCCCACGTCTCGATAAACCGCTCGCCTTCCCAACCGCCTGTCGCGTAACGCAGCATCGCCAGCGCGACATCGACGCCGGCGATCAGCGCGTAGGGAGAACGGCGCGTAAAGATCTGCGCTTCGACGATTTGATCGCCAACGTCAGCGGCGGCGAGATCAGCACGCAAAGCGCGCGCACGGCGTCCAGCATAGTGGTAACCGGACTCGTGCGCCCTTTCGAGGACAGCGACAACATTCTTGAAATACTGGTCGGTGTAATCGCCGCGCCGCAGCCCATCGACATCAAGGCGCAGTGTCTCGTTCGTCAGCCGCTTATGGTCGAATACAGTCATGGAATCATCCGGGGA
>JAEVZT010000029.1 GCA_023392115.1 Chloroflexota bacterium | reverse complement strand
TGTACAAAACCCACAAACGTTTTGTGCCTGTTTGACTTCAATTTTTACGGGGGCTATAATCGCGTTTCGCTCGAAATGCAGTACATTTGCGTGAACCGAATGACGGTGTACCACATCTCGACGGTGTAGAGTGTCTTTTACAATGAGGAGCAAAGAATGCGTAATAAAACTTCGATTCTGCTCGTTTTGCTAATGCTGTTCTCGATGGCGCTCGGCGCGTTCGCGCAGGACGCAGAAGTGACTCCGGAAGCCACCGACCCGAACGCCAGCGAAGAAGCCAACGCCGCGGCGATGGCGGAGCTTGAAGGCACGGGACCGTACGTGATCGGCGTGTCGAACGGCTTCGTCGGCAGCGAATGGCGCACGCAGATGATCCAGAATATGGAAGCGCTGGCGCAGGAATTCACCGACGCCGGTATTCCGGTCGAACTGGTGATCGAGAGCGCGGATGTTGACGTGCAGGGTCAGATTCAGCAGATTCAGAACCTGATCAACCGCGGCGTCGACGCGATCATCGTCAACCCGAACGACATCGCGGCGCTGAACTCGGCGCTTGAAGAAGCTGCCGCCGAGGGCATTGTCGTCATCGCCATCGATCAGGAAATCAACTCTCCCGGCGTTCTGAACGTCGTCATTGACCAGACCGAATGGGCGCGGATCAGCGCGCGCTGGCTGGCGGAACAGCTCGGCGGTGAGGGCGACGTCGTCCTGATCGAAGGTTTTGTCGGTCATCCGGCGAATGAAGCCCGTATGGCTGGCGTCGAAGAAGTGTTCGCTGAGTACCCCGGCATCAACGTCGTTGGACGCGAGTCTGGTCAGTGGGATCAGGCGACGGGTCAGCAGGTCATGAGCGACTTCCTCGCCTCGCTGCCGAACATCGATGGCGTGTGGACGCAGGACGGCATGGCGCAGGGCGCGCTGACGGCTGTCCAGACGGCGAATCCGGAAGAATGGCCCGTCATGGTTGGTGAAGCGCGCGCGGGCTACATTAAGCTGTGGGAACAGGTCGCGGCTGAGCGCGAAGGCTTCACGTCGATCGGCGTGGTGAACCCGCCCGGCGTCGGCGCGGATGGCATGCGCGTGGCGATCGAACTGCTCTCCGGCGAGACGCTGGACGAATCACAGCTCGGCGGCGTGGGCGGCAACTCGCTCTATGTGCCGATTCCGTATGTCGTCGACGAGTCGAACTTCGCCGAAATCTTCGAACAGTATGGCGAAGAAGCGGATTCGTACACGCTTGACGGTTTCATTACGCAGGGGCAGGCGGACGCCTTCATGGTTCAGGAATAATGTTTTCACTCTCCGCCCGCAACATCGTCAAACGCTATGGCGGCGTGGCTGCACTCTCTGATGGGAGTCTGGATGTACAATCTGGCGAAGTCGTAGCACTGCTGGGCGCGAATGGGAGTGGAAAAAGCACGTTAAGCAAGATCGTCACGGGAGTGGTTGCCCCCAACGGGGGGCAGCTGCTCCTCAAAGATCAACCCGTCAGTTTTCTTTCACCCCTCAGCGCCAGAAAACGAGGCATCGCAGCCGTCTATCAGGAACTCAGCCTCGTCCCTGACATGACGGTTTCTGAAAATATCTGGCTGACGACAGAACCGCTGCGTTTCGGCTTCAGCGTTAACCGCCGCGCGATGCGCGCGAAGACCCAACAACTGCTCGACTTATTTGCGGATACGATTTCGCCCGCGCTGACGCCCGACGCGCTGGTCGGCAGTCTGCTGCCCGACGAGCGCCAGATCGTCGAAATCCTCAAGGCGCTCAGCCAGCAGCCGCGCCTGCTGATACTTGACGAGGCGACGGCGAGCCTCGACAGCCGTCAGGTCAACCGCCTGTTTGATCTGATCAAGCAGTGGAAAGCCGAAGGCATGGCGATCGTCTTCGTGTCGCACCGGATGGAAGAAATCTTTCGCGTCGCCGACCGCGCGACCGTCTTGCGCAACGGCGTAACCGTCGGCAGCGTGGCGATCAGCGAAACTGACGAACGCAAACTCGTGGAAATGATGATCGAGAGCGCGTCGACGCCGAAACGCTCGAACGGCAACCGCCAGTCGGCTGCCGATGCGCCTGTTCGCCTCAAGCTGGACGATGTGCGGACGAATATCCTCAAGGGAGTCAGCCTTGAGCTGCGCGACGGCGAACTGCTTGGCATCGGCGGCTTGCAGGGGCAGGGGCAGGCAGATCTGCTGCTGGCAGTCTTCGGCGCGATCCCGTTCACGGGGCATATCGCGTTGGCTGACAGTCCGGTACATTTCCACCACCCACGCGAAGCGATGCGCCGCGATGTCGCCTTCGTGCCCGGCGACCGCGCTGCCGAAGGGCTGCTGCTCATCCGGTCGATCCTCGAAAACTTACAGCTCCCCTCGTGGCGCAGATACGGCACGCCGCTGAACCTCAAGCGCGCGCGCGAGGACGCTGAACGGGTCAGCGATGACCTACGGATAGTTAAGGCGTCACTTGACGCGCCGGTCAACACCCTGAGCGGCGGCAACGCGCAAAAAGTCGTGCTCGGCAAGTGGCTGCTGCGCTCGCCGAAGCTGCTGCTGCTCAACGACCCGACGAAGGGCGTTGACGTCGGCGCGAAGACCGAATTCTACAGCCTGCTTGAGACGCTTCAGGCGGCTGGGACGGCGATCCTGTTTTACAGCAGTGACGACGAAGAACTGCTCGGCTTGTGCGACCGCGTCCTCGTCCTGCATGACGGCAGCATTCGCGCCGAACTCGTGGGCGACCAGTTGAACCGCGCCAGCCTCGTCGCGGCAAGCCTCGGAACAGGTCACACAACATGAATATCGCCCGAATACAGCAGTTTACGTCGAGGTCTGCTTTCTTATTCGCGCTGCTGCTGCTGGTCGTCGCCGTGGGCGTCAACTATGCTTTACAACCGAACCTGTTTGAACTGCGCGTCCTGAACGGCAATCTGCGCGTCTTTTTTCCGCTGATGCTCGTCGCCGCCGGTCAAACGTTTGTTATCATCGCCGGCGGGATCGACCTGTCGGTCGGCGGGATCGTCTCGATGGTCAACGCGATCCTCGTGACTGCTATGACGGCGGAGTCGACCCCCGACCAAGTCTTGATCGCGCTCTTTATCGCCTGCCTCGCGGGGATGGCTGCCGGAGCGCTCAACGGCTTCTGCGTCGCCTATCTGCGCTTGCAGCCGATCGTGACGACTTACGCCTCGAACTTCGTCTTTGCGGGAATCGCGCTGCTGGTCTTGCCGCGCCCGGGCGGGGCGATCCCCGCCGATCTTCCGCGCCTGTACCGCTCGACGCCGCTCGACATCCCGTTCATCGTCTACATGATCCTTTTACTCGTGATCATCTGGTTGATGATCCGCTCGACGCGCTACGGTCAGTATCTTTTCGCGATTGGCAGCAGCGCCGAGTCTGCTTATAAGACCGGCGTGCCGGTCAATCAGGTGCGTTTCAGCACCTACATCCTGTCGGGTTTGTTCGCCGCGCTCGGCGCGTTCATGCTCACATTAAGCGTAAGTACGGGCAACCCGCGCATCGGCGAGGCAATGACCCTGAGTTCGGTTGTCGCCGTCGTCCTCGGCGGCACGCGCTTGAGCGGTGGGCAGGGGAGCGTGATCGGCACGGTCTTCGGCGCGCTGATCCTCGGCATCATCCGCAATATTATCTCGTTCGCCAATGTGCCGACGTGGTCGCAAACGCTGGTGGACGCGCTGATCATCATCGCCGCGCTCGCCGGACCCGGTTTAGTGCGCTTCATCAGAACGCTGATAGGAAGGTAGTTGGACGATGATGGCATGGAGAGAACGGTTGAGCCCGCCGCTGCTGGCGCTGCTGCTCGCCATCGTCCTGTTTTTCGCCGGTGGGCTGATCAATCCGAATTTCGTCAACGCCGATCAGGCGATCAACATCGTCCGCTTGGCGGCGTTTCTGGGGATCATCGCCGCCGGACAAACGCTGGTGATCATCAGCGGGCGCGAAGGGATCGATCTGTCGGCTGGCGCGATCGTCACGCTCGGCGCGATCCTCGTCTTTCGCCTGTCGAACGGCGATGACGCGCAGCTGCTTCCGGCGATCGCGGTCGCGCTCGGGGCGGGGGCGTTGATCGGCGCGGTCAACGGCATCGGCGTCACGCTGATCGGCATTCCGCCGCTGGTGATGACGCTCGGCATGGCGGGCGTGGTTCAGGGGATGATCCTGCTGGTGACGCAGGGGCAGTTGGAAGGCGGCACGCCGCAGATCATGCGGACGCTGATTGCCAACCCGCTCGTCTTGGGCATCCCCGGCGCGGTCATCATCTGGCTGCTGCTCGGTGCTGCCATGTGGCTGCTGCTCGAACGGACGAACTACGGCAAGCAGTTGTTCGCCGTCGGCGTCAACCGGACGACGGCGCGCCTATCCGGCGTGCGCGTCCAGTGGATCGTCATCCTGACATATGCTCTAAGCGGACTGCTGGCGGCATTCGGTGGTTTCATGCTGCTCGGCTTCACGCAGACCGTGTTCCTGAACCTCGGCGGACCGTACCTGTTCCCGTCGATCGCAGCGGTCGTCGTCGGCGGGACGGTGCTGGCGGGCGGCAAGGGGAGCTACTTCGGCACGATGTCCGGCGCGCTCGTCCTGACGCTGATCGAAAGCCTGCTGCGCGCCATGCGCCTGCAAGAGGCGTACCAGTTGATCATTCTCGGCGCGATCCTGCTCGTCCTGATCTCGATCTACGGGCGGCAGCGCAACCTGCGCCAGTGAAATAGCGGAGAAAGTTTGATGCACAAAATCACAATGCTCGGAACAGGCTTAATCGGCATGTTCTACACGATGGTCTTGCACGGTCAGCGCAGCCGCGACCGCGTGCAGGTCGTCTACTCGCGCAGCGAGGAACGGGTGCAGAAGTTCGCGCAGGAATGGAACATCCCGCGCTCGACGACCGACATGAAGGCGGCGATTGAAGACCCGGAGACGGATGTCGTCGTCATCGGGCTGCCGAATCACCTGCACGAAGAAGCCGTGACCCTCGCGGCGGCGGCGGGCAAGGCGATCCTTTGTACCAAGCCGCTCGGACGGAATGCCGCCGAAGCCAAGCGGATGCTCGAAATTGTCGAAAAAGCCGGCGTGTTTCACGGCTACCTCGAAGACTTGGTCTACACGCCCAAGACGCTCAAGGCGATCCGCTCGACGCAGAACGGCGCGCTCGGCAAGGTGCTGTGGGCGCGCTCGCGCGAGACGCACCCGGGCCCGCACAGCGATTGGTTCTGGAACAAGGAATACTCGGGCGGCGGCGCGATCGTCGACATGGGCTGCCACTGCATTGAGATCAGCCGCAACTTCATCGGCAAGGACGTCAAGCCGCTCGAAGTCATGTGCTGGGCGGACACGCAGGTTCACCCGATCGAGGCGGAAGACAGCGCCGTCGGCTTGGTGCGCTACGCCAGCGGCGCGGTTGGGCAGTTCGAGGTGAGTTGGACGTTCCGCGGCGGCATGGACTTGCGCGACGAAGTCTCCGGCACGGAAGGCACGATCTGGTTGAATCACTGGCTGCGCACCGGCTACGAGATGTTCACGTCGGTCGGTGAGGGCGGCTACGTTGCCGAAAAGGCGGAAGGCGCGACAGGCTGGCTGTTTCCGGTCGGCGACGAGGTCGGGGCGCTCGGCTATGTTGAGATGTTCACCGACATGCTCAACGCGCTCGACAACGGGACGAAGCCGATGGAAGACTTCTACGATGGCTACGTCGTCAACGCCATCATGGACGCGGCGTACCGCTCGATCGAGTCGAAGCGCTGGGAGCCGGTTGAGCTTGAAGTCTGGCGCGGTGAGGAAGACGCTGAACGCGGCGTCATGATGACCGACTACGATGAGAAGCATTTCTTGATCAAGGAAGAAAAGATGCCCGACGGGCGCACCAAGCTGATTCTCAAAGAAAAGAGCGGCGGGGCGATCGTCCAGAAGGTGATCGAAACGGACAAGGTGTAAGTAACATGGCAGACAAAGTACGGGTTGCCGTCATCGGCACGGGGTTCATCAGCAACATCCACACGATGGGCTTGCAGCACGTCAAAGAGGCGGAGCTGGTCGCCGTCGCCTCGAAGACGCCGGGGAAAGCCGCCAAGTTCGCGCAGGAGCGCGGCATTCCCGACGCCTATGAAGATTACCGGCGCATCCTCGAACGCGACGACATCGACGCGATCACGGTTGCCGTCCCGAATTACCTCCACGAAGAAGTCGTGACGGCGGCAGCGGCGGCGGGCAAGCACATCATGTGCGAGAAGCCGTTCGCGCGGACGCTCGAAGAGGGGCGGCGGATGCTCGACGCGGTCAAGGCGGCGGGCGTCAAGCTGGTCTACGGCGAAATGCTGTGCTTCGCGCCCAAGTACGTGCGCGCCAAGCGCCTTGTCGAAGAAGGCGGGCTTGGTGACGTGTTCCTCGTCAAGCAGAGCGAGGAGCACGATGGTCCGCATTCGCCGTGGTTCTGGGATGTCAACCTGTCCGGCGGCGGCGTGCTGCTCGACATGGGCTGCCACTCGATCGAGTTCGCGCGCTGGATTCTCGACCGCCCGAAGGTCAAGAGCGTTACGGCGAAGATGGGCACGTGCGTCCATCATGGCAGGACGCAGGGCGAGGATCACAGCATCTGCATCGTCGAGTTCGAGAACGGCGCGCTCGGCGTCGCCGAAAACAGTAGGGCGAAGACCGGCGGCATTGACGACCGCTGCGAAATCTACGGCACGAAGGGGAACACCCGCGCTGACCTCATTCGCGGCAACGCCCTGCTGACGCACAGCAAGGTCGGTTACGGCTACGCCGTCGAGAAAGCCGATACGACGACCGGCTGGACGTTCACCGGCTTCGAGGAAGAATGGAATTACGGCTTCCCACAGGAGATGCAGCACTTCGTCAACGTCGTACGCGGCGTCGAAGAGCCGATCGAAACCGGCGAGGATGGGCTGGAAGTCCTGAAGATCATTTACGCGGGCTACCAGTCGGCGGGCGAAGGGCGGCGGATCGACTTCCCATATGAGCCGCCGCAGGTCGCCAAGCCGATCGACCTGTGGTTGAACGCGAAGCAGTAAAACAGGACGGCGACAGCAGCGATGAGCTATTACGCGGGAATTGATCTCGGCGGGACGAAAATTGCCGTTGGCATCTGGGATGCCGACGCGCGCCGGTTGATCGCGCATGACGTGACGCCGACCCACGCGCACGAAGGTCCCGACGCGGTCGTCCCGCGCATGGCGGCGCTCGTCCGTCAGGTTGTCGAACGTTCCGGCGTCACCTTGAGCGGCGCCGGCTTAGGCGTTCCGGGCGTGATCGACGTTGAGACGGGCTGCACGCTGCTCGTGCCGAACCTGCCCGGCTGGTACGGGCGACCGGTTGTCGCCGAAATGGGGTCGGCGCTCGGCTTGCGCGTGTCGCTGATCAACGACGCGCGCGCTTTCACGCTGGCGGAAGCGGTCGAAGGGGCGGGGCGTGATGGAAACGTCGTCGCCTGCTTCACCGTCGGCACGGGGATCGGCGGCGGACTAGCGATCAACGGGCGGCTGCACCTCGGCTTGAGGAACGCGGCGGGCGAATTCGGGCATCAAACGCTCGAACCGGAAGGTCCGCTCTGTGGCTGCGGCAACCACGGCTGTCTTGAGGCGCTCGCCAGCGGCTACGCC
>JAEVZT010000020.1 GCA_023392115.1 Chloroflexota bacterium | reverse complement strand
CACGCCGGTCGCTAACGGATCAAGCGTCCCGGCGTGCCCTATCTTCTTGGTTTGCAGCTTGCGCCGCGCGCGCGCCACGACGTCGTGGCTCGTCATGTTCAGCGGCTTGTCGATGTTGAGAAAGCCGAACATCGTCTAAGCGATAAACAGGCTGCCCTGCGCGACAACTTCGCGCAGCAGCGGTATCACCCGTTCTCGCGCCGCCTCGACCGGACCGGGGATGGTCGCGCCCGATGCCTGCCGGTGACCGCCCCCACCAATCTGCACGGCGATACGAGAGACATCATATCCGGGCTTGCTGCGGAAACCGACCTCAACCTGCCCATCCTCAAGCTCGCGGAAGACGACCGACACCATCGCCTCGTTCGCCTTGAGCAGGAACTCGACGATCCCGCCCGCCGTCTGTTCGGTTGCTTTGATGTCTCTATAATCCTGCTGATAGATCGTCGCTTGTATGATGCCGTCAGCGAGTTCAACGCGCGGCAGCACTCGCCCCCAAAGGCGAATTGTCTTGAACGGCGTGCTGCTCAACGTGCGCTGCGTGATCTCAGTCAGCGATGCGCCGGCGTCCATCAACCGCTGGGCGATGCCGAGCGTCGTCGAGCGGACGTTGCTTGTGCGCAGCCCGTTCGTGTCCGTCAGCAGCCCGGTCAACAGCGGCACGGCGATTTCGCGCGAGATCGGGTGTCCCATCTGTTCGAGCCAGCGGTAGACGATCTCAGTCGTCGATACGGCTTCCGGCATAATCACGTGAACGTCGCCAAAGCGCGTATTGGTCGGATGGTGATCGACGTTGATCACGAGCTTGCTGTGCGCGCGACCGTATTCGCCCGCCAGCCCGGAACGCGGCTCGTCGCTCGAGTCGAGCGACACCATCACATCCCACTCGCCGCTCGTTAGTTCCGCCCCGACAGTCTCGGAACCGGGCAGAAAGCGCAGAAAGCCGGGGACGCCGCCGTCGACCGCCGCCTGCACCGGTCTGCCGCGCTCCCTCAGAGCATTCGCCAACCCGAGCAGCGAGCCGATGGCGTCGCCGTCCGGGCTCAGATGGGTCACCAGCAAGATCGACTGTGCCTCGTCGAGCGTTTGAGTTGCCTTATTCCAGTCAATCGTCGTCGTCAAATTCGTCACCATCGATTGATTCCGTTTCCTCTACCGGTGGAATATCCAAGCTGGAAAGCAGCTTATTGATGCGTTCGCCACGCTCAAGGCTGTAGTCCCATTCAAAGAACAGGTCGGGCGTCTTGCGCAGGCGGACGCGTTTGCCCACTTCGCGCCGCAGAAACCCTTTCGCGTGTTCAAGCGCGGACATGACCTCGTCCTGACGTTCTTCTTCGCCAAGCGCGTTGACATAGACGCGCGCGTACATCAATTCGGGATCAAGTTCCACGTCAGTGATCGTCAGGCTTTGCAGGCGGGGGTCTGCGACCTCGCGCAGAAGCAGTTCGCTTAAAATCTTGCGGATACGCCCTGACACCCGTGCCTGTTTGATGCTCATCACGAATCTCCCTTCGTCAACAGGTGCCATGCAAGCGGGCAAGCGCCGTCCGGCGGCTGCCGCCCGCATGGCTCCGACATCCGACAATGCACCTCAGGAGTTTAGCTGACGCGCTCTGAGACGTAGAACTCGATGATGTCGCCGACTTGGAAGTCGTTCACGTTGTTCAAGCTGATGCCGCACTCGAAACCGGCGCGGACTTCGCGCACGTCTTCAGTCAGGCGCTTGAGCGAACTGACGCTAACGTTCTCGTGCAGCACCTGCCCGCCGCGCTTGACGCGCGCGCGTGCATTGCGGCGAATCTCGCCCTCGCGCACCATGCTGCCGGCGATCGTGCCGACTTTCGGGATACGGAACACCTGACGCACTTCGGCAACGCCGATCACCTTGTCCTGATAGACGGGTTCGAGCATGCCCTTAAGCGCCAGTTCGACATCCTCAAGCAGCTTGTAGATCACCTCGTAGCGGCGAATTTCGACGCCAATCGAGTCCGCCGAACGGCGTGCGGCGTTGTCGATCTCGACGTTGAAGGCGAGGATGATTGCGCCGGACGCGCTGGCAAGCATAACATCGCTCTCGCTGATGTTGCCGACGTCGGCGGAGAGGATACGGACGTTGATGCCTTCGCTGTTCTTCTGCGACAGCTGCTCGAGCGAGTCGACGACCGGCTGAAGCGATCCCTGATAGTCAACGCGGACGATCAGGTTTAGTTCCTTGTGTTCGCTCGCCCGCACCTGCGTGAACAGGTCTTCAAGCGTGAGCGCGCGTGTCGGCTGCGAGCGCGCAGCGAACGCCTCGTCCTCACGTTCCTCCACCATCTGACGGGCGAGCTTTTCGTTCTTCACTACCTCGAACGTGTCGCCAGCTTGCGGCAGATCGTGAAGACCGAGCACCGCGACCGGAGTCGACGGGGCGGCTGACTTGACGGGCTTGCCATTCTCGTCGTACATCGCCTTTAGGCGACCATAGGTCTTTCCAACGACCACCTCTGCGCCGGTCGTCAGCGTGCCGTTGAGCACCAGCAGTGTCGCCATGACGCCGCGGTTGCGGTCAACTTCCGACTCGAGCACGACACCTGTCGGCGAAGCACTCGGGTTGGCGACGATTTCGGTGTCGTCAGTTGTCAGCAGAATCGCCTCGAGCAGGTCTTCAATGCCTTCATTGCGCGGCGCGGACACCGGTACGACGAACGTGTCACCGTTCCAGTCGAAGGGGGTCAGCCCCAGTTCGGCAATTTCCTGCTTCACGCGGTCGATGTTGGCGTTGCGCTTGTCGACTTTGGTGATTGCGACGACGATCGGCACGTTAGCGGCACGCGCATGGGTCAGGGCTTCGCGCGTCGTCGGCATCACGCCGTCGTCGGCGGCGACAACAAGAAATGCAATGTCGGCACCTTGAGCGCCGCGCGCACGCATCGCCGTGAATGCCTCGTGACCGGGCGTGTCGATAAACGTGATTTGCCGTCCGTTGTGGTTGACGCGGTACGCGCCGATCCGCTGGGTGATGCCGCCGGCTTCACCTTCGGCAACCTTCGCCCGTCGAATGGTGTCAAGCAGGGTTGTCTTGCCGTGGTCGACGTGACCGAGGATGGTCACGATAGGCGGGCGTTTCTGAAGGTTTTCAGGCTTCTCTTCGGCGTAAACGCGTCGCCATGTCTGTGACGACTGCGCCCGCTTCTCACGCTCTGCGCGCGCCGCGATGGCGCTTGCAGACTGCGCCTCAAAGCCCATCTCCTCGATCACAATCGCCGCGGTATCGTAATCGAGCTGCTGGTTGATCGACGCCATGATGCCGTTGGCGATCAGGCGCTTCATTACCTCAATCGGGCTGGCAGAGATCAGCTCTGCCAGCTCACGCACAGTGAGGTAATCGGGAACCATCACTACTTGCTTTTCCTGTGCCATCTTTTCCTCCACACATGGAGCGATGGGTCAGG
>JAEVZT010000022.1 GCA_023392115.1 Chloroflexota bacterium | reverse complement strand
ATCGCAAATTCCGCCAGCGTTTGCCCGGTTCGTCGTCGAGATTCCTGCGTTTCAGTCATAGCGTCCTCAGACTCGGGCATCGATGAGCGCTACTGCGACAACCGTGTAAACATGCGCGACGCGATTTCGTTAAACACGGCGTTCAACTGGTCGCCGGTGTCGGCGCTGAAGTAATTGCCACAGCTCTGCTGCGGCGGCAGCGGCGACCAGACGCCGCGCGTCCCGGTTTCCGTCTCACACGCGCCGCGCGGTCCCCAGCTTCCCGCAACCGGATCGGTAATTGGCGTCCGATTGGGGATGCGCTCGTCCGACCAATTCTGCCAGTAGTCGTTGTCGAGGCGGAAATTGTCGCCGACATCGGCGATGTAGCGCAGCAGTTCCTCGCCCAAGTAATCGGCGTTGCGCATTTCGGCGATCGGGTCGTTGGCGGTATCGGGGTTGCCCGCCGAATTCAGCCCGCGACGACAGCGGTAGTAAGCATCAAACGCCGCCTGCGGCGATCCTGTCGCAGGTTCGAGACACTGCGTTCCAACGCCGATGTCGAAGTTCAAGCCGAAGCCGATCGTGAAGATCGTCGGCAAGAGCTGCTCGCCGACGCGCCCCGTGCCGGTTCCGGTCGTTGCCCCCGACAGTTCCGCCAAGCCGACCCAGTCCGCCCAGTCGCGGGCGTAGTCGTCGACGTCGTAGTACTCGTAGCAGTTCGGGAACTCGTCGAGGCGGATCATATCCGGCTGAAGCGGTGTATCACCGCAAGCTTGGCGCGTCTGCGGCGCGCGGTCGCTGCAATAGGGGAAATTCGTGTTCCCAAACTGGAGCAGTTCCGCCGGACCACGTTCAGTCCCCGGTTCGTTCCCGTAGGGACATAAGCCGAACGCGCCGTAACCGGCTTCGCCCGTGCTGAGCGGCTGGTAATACAGCCCGTCCGCCGTGCGGTTGAACGGCTGCGCCGGCGGCGACGCCAAACCATTTCGCGTGATCGGGTTGCTCGCGCCCGCCGCGCCATCGCTCAGGAGCACCATGATCCAGACAGCGCCCTCGCGCCGTCCGGTCTGGTAGAGGACAGAACTGCCCGCCGCCAGCCCGCCGCCGATGTTCGTCCCGGCGCACGAGGCGCGCAGTTCGTAACTGTAGAAGGGGGATTCCGCCGGATGCGCGCTGCGGAACCAGTTCGGCGTCGACGCGATCTCCGCCAGCAGCGTCATCGTTCGCGGCGAGCCGTCGGGGTTGTTGTCGGCGTCGTTGTACGCCGCCGCCAGCATCGCGTTGTCGAATGGGCACGCGCCCTGCACCGGATGGTTCTTGATAGCATAGATCGGCGTCGTCATGAGCTGGTTGTAGGTCGCCGCGTTCGCCGAGTCGCGCCAGAGCGAGTCCCACAAGCCGTCGTTGTTGCTGTCGACATACGTACTCGGTTCGGCACGCACGCCGATAATGTCCTGAAGCGTTTCGACAGCGCCGACGCGCAGCAGTGAGCCGGGGTTGTCGGGATCGGGCAGGTTACGCTCCGTTTCGATCATCACCGGCTGTGGACCGCTGCCGTCGGGATCGACCGCGTGCGCCTGCTGGTCGAAGGTGACGAAGGCGACGCGGTCGCCGCGCAGGAAGTCGAGGCGAGCGAGGAAGTTTTCCGCCGCGTCGCGCGCGCGCTTAAATGGCTGGCAGATCAGGTCGTCGAAGACGAAGTCGCCATTCGGGTCATTGCAGCAGCCGTAGTAGTTGTACTGCGGTACGTAACCGGTGAAGTAGTAGTCGCTGCCGACCCTGCCGTTAGAGAAATGGGACTCAAAAGTCGCGTTGCCGAGGAAGCTCCGGTATTCGGCTTCAAGCCAGTCGGGAACCTGCGTAACATTGCCGGTCAGAGTCGAGCGGGGCCACGCGCGGACGCGGCAGTCGGCGCGCGGTTCTGCCTGATCCGCCGGGAACGACAGGTAGGTCGAGGTCGGCGTTTCGAGCACCGGGTCAGCGCCCGCCGGCACGATTCGCGCGTCAATCTGCTGCTGTGTCAGCCCGAGCATCGTATCCCACTGAGGACCGCCGAGATAGCTAATCACCGGCGGGATGTAGCGCCGCCCCTGCCCGATGTCCTGCCACTGCGCGTAAGTCGTTTCGTTGAGCATCGATTCGGACACGTCGAGGATCAGCACCACGTCGAGGACAGCGGTCTGCGAGATCGCCGACTCGGTCAGCGTGACCGTTGGATAGCCGAGCAGGTAGAGGAACATCGTCGGCGCTTCGATCTGCGCCGTCACGCGCACCAGCTTCAGTTCGTCGTCGGTACACAGCGCCTTGTAGCGGTCGACATCTTCCTGATTCGCGCCCCCGCTGGTGAGGAGCACGCCGTTACGATCAATAGGATTGCCTGCGCCGTCGCGCGGGACTTGCTGCGCTCGGCACGTCTCGACGATCACGTTGGTCGGGCTTAAGCCGTAAAGCTCGATGAACTGTCGCGCCGCGAGGCTCAAATTGGCGACGCTGGTCGCCTCGCCCTGCGCGATGTCGTCGTCGGTGTCATCCGCCACACGGCGCATTTGCCCGGCGGCGGCGACGGCAGCCGCGTCGACTGCGCGGCGCATGGTGCTGTAGCGGACGAACAGCACCGACACGTCGGTTACGATGCCGACAAAACCAACAAGCCCGATGAAACCAATCGCCAGAATGACGAGCGATTGTCCGGCTTGCCCGCGTTTGATAAAGCGTTTGAGCAGTTTCGCGATCATGCTTACGTCCGCACTAAGGTGTTCCGTCAAATTCGATGTACGGCTCGACGCTCGGCAGCGGGAACGCCGCCCAGACCGAGATCGTCGTCCGTTCCGAGCCGAGCGCCGTGTAGACCGGCGCGAGCAGCGGGAAACGCAGCAGCAGTTCATGCTGCCAGAACAGTTCGACAAGCACCACGCCCTGCGGTGGGATAAGCCGCCGCGTTTCGATCAGCGCAGTCCGGTAGTTCGGGTCAGAGGGAGGGACGGGGACGGGGAACTGCTGCAAGTTCATCAGCGCTTCCATGTCTGCCATCGACCATGCCGAACCGGTGCAGGCGGTGCCGGGGATGCGGTGATTGCCGAAGAGCGAGAACCCGCGCTGCTTCTCGGCGGACTGCCACGTCGCCCCAACCGGGTCAAATCCATCCAGTTCGGTGAAGTCGTTCGTGCCGTCAAAGCTGACCGCCGTGTCGGCGTCGTTCAGGTCACGCCCGCCGCTGTAATTGAA
>JAEVZT010000648.1 GCA_023392115.1 Chloroflexota bacterium | reverse complement strand
GTGGTTCAATGGTGAGAAGGGCTACGGCTTCATCACCCCTGAAAGTGGTGCTGACCTCTTCGTTCACTATTCGGAAATTCAGGGCAACGGTTTCCGCAGCCTGAACGAAGGTGACAAGGTGGAGTTCACCATCACCGAAGGTAAGAAGGGCAAGCAGGCGAGCAGCGTCACGGTTGTGAACAGCTAGTCTCGCAGTACCCTGAACCAACTGAACGCCCGCCAACCCGGCGGGCGTTTTTGATTCCGATCTCAAGCCTGCAACGGCGCGGCAGCAATACAATACAAACATGACGAGACGTGCCGCCCGCCCCTTGATCGTTCCGCTGCTGTACGCGCTGCTGACGTGCGCGTTCACCTTCCCGCTTGTCTTGAACCTAATGACGCACGTCCTCGGCGACGCGCGGCTCGACAATTACGAGTACGTCTGGAAGCTGTGGTGGGTGCAGCACGCCGTTTTCGACCTCGGCGTCACGCCATGGTTCAACGAACGCATTTACTACCCCTTCGGCTACCCGCTGGCGTACGGCGAAATGACGCCGATCCACACCTTCCTGTTGATGCCGGTGACGCGGGTGCTCGGCGCGGTTGTTACCTACAACCTCGCCATGATCGGCTCGACGATCCTCACTGGATGGGCGACCTACGCGCTGGCGCGGCGCTGGCTGGCGCGGCTGATCAACGACATTGATCCTCGCCTGCTGTCTATCGCCGCCTTCTACGCCGGGGCGGCGTTCACCTTCAGCGCGTCGCGGCTGCTCAAGCTGACGGGACACCTGCCGCTGGTCGACACGCACTGGCTGGTACTGGCGCTGCTGTGCTTCGACGCGTGGCTTGAAGAACGGCGTTTGCGGCTGGCGGTGTTGTCCGCGCTGATGATCAGCTTTTCGGCGCTGTCGTCGTGGTACTACGCGCTGATGCTCGGGCTGCTGCTGCCGGTTTACGCGCTGGCGCGGGGCGGGCTGCCCTCGCTGCTGCGCGCTCGGCGAACGTATGCGGCGCTCGGCGTGACGGCGCTCATCACCGGCGGGCTGTGCCTGCCGTTTCTCGTCCCCTACCTGCATGTTGCTCAGGAAGGGGCGGCGACAGTCCCGCTCGGCGACGCGGCGTTCTGGGCTGCCAGCCCGACCGATTACCTGATGCCGAACGCCTTCCATCCGCTGTGGGGCGAGGCGGCGCGGCGCGTGATGTGGCATTTCCCCTCGCCGATGATCACCGAGTTCGTCATCCCGATCGGCTGGGTGACGCTGCTGTTCGGCACGTGGGCGCTGCGTCACACGCGCGGCGATCGCTGGCGCGCGTTGAAGTGGACAATGTTTGTCGCGTTCGTCCTCAGCTTGGGTCCCTATCTCCACGTGGGACGGCTGCCGCTCGGGATTCCGCTGCCTGTCCTGCTCTTGCGCGAGTGGCTGCCGTTCGCCGACGGCATCCGCACATGGGGGCGCTTCTCGACGTTCGTCATGCTTGGCTTCAGCCTGCTGGCGGCGGCGGGGATTGTGCTGGCGCTCAAGGATCAGCGGCGGCGCGTCCTCGCCGGCACGGTCGTCGTGGGGCTGATGCTGTTCGGCGCGTGGCGCGGCGGCATGCCGATCATCCGCGTCGAGGCGCGCCCTGTCGACAGCTGGCTGGCGGCGCAGCCCGATCCAGCGCCGATCATGGAATATCCGCTTAACGAGGCGCTGAGCGGTCCGGGGATGTTCTACACGCGCTATCACGGCAAGCCGGTTGTCTTCGGCTACGGGACGTACCTGCCGCTGCTGTACCGCGAGCGCCATCCTGATCTGCTGGCGTTCCCCGGAGACTCGGCGCTCGATCAGCTGGCGTCGTGGGGCGTGCGCTACATCCTTGTCACACACGATCACCTCGATCAAGAGCCGTTCACGCTTGCCGACATCGACGCGCAGCCGCGTTTATTCCGCGTGAGGACGCTCGACAACGTGAGCGTCTACGAGCTGAGCGAAACGGTTACTTCCGCGCTTGCAGAAGCGCCATGACCTCGCCTTCTTCGGGCGTCAGTCCCGGCGGGATGGCTTCGGGGTCGGTGAACTTGGCGAGGCTGCCTTCCATGTAGCGCTCAATGACGCGCGGGTGAATGTAGTATTTGCGGCAGACGGTGACGGTGTTGCCCAACTGCGCCGCGACTTCCCTTGTCATCTGGCTGACATTCTTCTTGAGCGCCGTCTGGTTTTCGGCGGGTGGCAGTCCGCGCAGCGCCAGCAGCGCCATCGTCGTGCCGCCCCACGTGCGGAAATCCTTCGCCGTGAAGTCCTGCCCCGTGATCTCGCGCAGATAGGCGTTGACGTCGGTCGACGTGACGGCGCGGACATTCCCTTCCTCGTCCTTGTACTGGAACAGGTGCTCGCCGGGCAGGTCTTGTGACCTCTTGACGATCTTCGCCAGCCGCCTGTCCTTCAAGTCGATGACGTGTTCTTTGCCGCTCTTGCCGCGAAACTCGAAATGGATTTCGCTGCCTGACACGTCGACGTGGTTGTCCTGCGTCGTCGGCAAGCCGAACGAATCGTTGTCGCGGGCGTATTCCGAATTACCGACGCGGATGAACGTCGTACCAAGCAGCGCGACGACCGCCGCCAGCACTTTTTCGCGCGGCAAGCCGGGA
>JAEVZT010000570.1 GCA_023392115.1 Chloroflexota bacterium | reverse complement strand
TCGGGAACAACGGGAGCGGCTCGGTGGTTGGAAGCGGTGCGGGCGTCGGCGTCGGCGGGGTCGCGCTCAAATTACATGCTAGTGAAGCCAGCGCGAGCAGTGCGAAGACGACGAGCAGGTGCGCGAGCCGGGTCGGCGTGGCAGCCATGTGCCTTTTCCTTCCATTTTGGATTTCAAAGTCCATTATAGCGCGGACTTGAGTCGGGTTTGGTGTTTCTTAAGGAAAAGTTTAAGTTCCGTAGGGTTCGGTGTGGATCGTCACGCGGGATATCTCCGGCAGGTCGGAGCGCAGAACTGTTTCCGCATCGCTGGCGACGCCGTGCGCCGCGTCGAGCGAGGTATCCGCCGCCAGCGCGGCGTGCAGGGTCAGAGCGTAGCCATCGTCCTCCATTGACACGCGCAGATCGTGCCAGCCGACCGCCGGGTAATGCAGCCGCAGCAGCGTCATCGCCCGTTCCGCCAGCCGGGCGCTCTCACCGAGCGACGGTAAATCGCCGTGGGCAGGCGGCGGCGACGGCTCGATGTGCGTCACCACGTCCAAAACCTCGGGCAGGCTGGCGAGGATGTCGTGTTCCAACTGCGACACCTGCTCGTGCGCCTCGCCGAGCGTTTGTCCCGGCGGCACTTCGACGTGCATTTCAAGCGTCCTGCCGTTTGTGCCGTCGACGACGCGAACTTCGTGCGTCGTCATGCCGAGCGCGGCGGCGCGGGCGCGGGCGGTGAGGGCGTAATCCGGCGCGCCGTCCTGCTCCGGTTCGAAGTGAACTTCGACCTCGTTAATGCCGTCAAGATTCTGTTCGAGCTTTTCGCGGATCGCGTCGGCGATGGCGGCGGTCTGCTCGGCGGTCATTTCCGCGGCGACCTGCACGTCGATGTCGATGTGGACGGCGTCGGCGGGTCCGCGGCTGCGAGCGCGGATCACGCGCTGCACCGACGGCACGTCTTCGGCATAAGCCGCAAGCTGTGACGGGGGGTACGGCGCGGTATCGACCAAGACGCCGCCCGTCTGCTTGAGAACGCCCCACGCCGCGCGCGCGATCAGGACGACGATCACCAGCGCGGCGACCGGGTCTGCCCACGTCCAGCCGAACAGCGCGATCAGTGCCATGCTGACGATGACCGACACCGTGACGAACACATCAGCGCCGGTGTGCGCGGCGTCGGCGATCAGCAGTTCCGAACGCAGTTTCTCGCCCTGCCGGCGCTCATAGGTCGTGATGAAGACGTTGACAGCGAGCGTGCCGATCAAGACGACGAACGTCAGCGGCGTGATCTCCGGACGCTCGCCCGATGACAGATTCTCGAAGGCGCTGGAGACGATCTCGAACGCGGTGATCAACAGCAGCACGCCGACGCCGAGCGCGGCGATCGTCTCAAAGCGCCGGTGTCCGTAAGGGTGCGTGTCGTCGGGCGGTCGGGCGGCAATGATGTTCGCGCCCAAGCCGACGACGTTTGACGAGCCATCCATCAGCGAGTGGAAGCCGTCGGCGGTGATCGACACCGCGCCGGTGACGATGCCTAGGGCAATCTTGCTGATGGCGACGATCAGGTTCAGTGCGAGTGTGATGATGAGCACCCGGCGGACGGCGCGACGCGTGTCCTGCTGCATGGCTGTCTCTCCGCATAGTCGTTAGCCGAATCATACGGACGCGATACCGTTTTGACAATCGCTTTCATAAAATTTCGCCTTACGACACAACAAGTTTAGGGGGAGCGAAACCGCGGGGCGTCCCTTTCTGACCCCGACAGCCTCATGTATAATGCGGACAGCTAATCCGTGAGGGTGTATGGACTCACTTCAGTTCGTCCCAATTCTGGTGGTCGGTTTCGCGACGGCGCTCGGCATGACTCCCCTCTCGCGCGCGCTCGCGCTGCGGCTCGGCGTCGTCGACAAGCCTAACCAGCGCAAAATTCATCAAGATCAGCGTCCGTTGATGGGCGGTCTAGCGATTTTCGGCGGCTTGACGATCGCGCTGCTGCTGTTCAGCCCGGCGCAGAACCTGCTCGAACTCGGCGCGTTCCTGCTCGGCGCGGCGTTCCTCGCCATTGTCGGGCTGATCGATGACCGCTTCGTACTCGGCATCAAGCCCAAGCTCGTCGCGCAGATCATCGCGGGCTTGGTGTTGATAGCCGTCGGGATTCGAGTCCATCTAGTCGGCATTCCGATTATTGACTATGCGATTACCCTGCTCTGGGTGACGGCGCTCGTCAATGCCCTCAACTTCCTCGACAACATGGACGGGCTGACGGCGGGCTTAAGCGGCATCGCCGCCGCCTACTTCACGCTGATCAGCTTCAACGAAGGGCTGCCGCTCGTCAGCGCGATCGCGGCGGCGCTTGCGGGCAGCGCGATCGGCTTCCTGATCTACAACTTCAACCCGGCGAGCATCTTCATGGGCGACATGGGATCACAGGTGCTCGGTTTCACGCTGGCGGTGCTCGGCATCAAACTGGAGTTCGGGACGCAGCCGCTCGGCGTGACGTGGATGGTGCCGCCGCTGGTCTTGGCGCTGCCGATTTTCGACATCTGCCTCGTCGTCTTCACCCGCATCCTCGAAGGGCGCTCGCCGGGCGAAGCGGGCAAGGATCACACGTCGCACCGCCTGATGAGCCTCGG
>JAEVZT010000258.1 GCA_023392115.1 Chloroflexota bacterium | reverse complement strand
CGTCGAGGATCAGCGAGAACATGACCGGCGTGTACAGTTTGGCGATCTGGCGCAGCGCCGGGTGCTTCCAGTTGAGCGTCAGCCGCAGACGCGCGCCGCGCAAGCCGGGAAGCTGTAAAAGCATCTGCGCCAGCGCGCCGATCACCCAGCCGAACGCCGCCGCGCGAATCCCCTCAATCGGGCGGGCGAGCGTCCAGCCGATGCCCGACGGGTTGAGCGCGACTTCAAGCGGCGGGGCGAGCAGCAGCGTCCCTAACACAATCGATCCGTTGAAAATCACGCCCGCCATTGCCGGCAGCGTGAACGAGCGCAGGGCGTAGAGCGTGCCGCTGAGGATGGCGAACAGGCTGAGGAACATCAGCGCGGGCGTGACGATGCGCAGCAGATCGGCGGCGAGCGCCTGCGTCGACGGGTCGGAGCCGCTGCTGACGAGGGCGATCACCTGCGGCGCGAACAGCTCGATCAGCAGGATCAGGGCGACAATCAGCGCCGTGACGAGGCTCAACAGGACGGAGACTAGCTGCCACAGGGCTTTTTGACCGTCGCGCGTGACGACTTCGCTCAAGACGGGGATGATTGCGCTGTTGACGTTTCCAGCGATCAGCAGGTCGTACAGGGTCTTTGGCACGAGGATCGCGTAGTTGAAGGCGTCCATCGCCCGCGACGCGCCGAACAGGTTGGTCAGGACGATTTCTCGCGCCAGACCGAGCGCGCGGCTGCCGACGTTTCCGAGCGCCAGAATGCCCGTCGCCCGCGCAACGCCGACGTTCGTCTGCGCCTGCTCGTCCTCTGCCGGGGTGCTCAGGCTCTCGATCTGTGTATCTGCCAAGCACTGAATCCTTGTCTTGCGGAATAATCCTCTAAAGATAGCACAACCTAGCCCCGACAAATATCCCATCTTCTTTTGCCGAGTCCGGTTTAAAATCGGTTCAGGTAGGAAGGGGACAACGTGAAGGATGTAAATATGCGCTGGTGGATTTGCGCCGCTTTGATCCTGCTGACGGGATGTCAGCCCGCTGCATCCAACCCGGCGTCCCCGAACGTCGACTCGCCCGACGATTCGACGCTCATCCAGTGGGATCGCAGCCCGACGAGCGTCGTCTTTCGCGCCGACGTCATCGGCGGCGATGACGATTTCAGCGCCCGCAGCGCCATCCCCCTGTGCACCGTCTACGGCGACAACCGCGTCGTCTGGATCAACGAACTCGACGGCTTCAACATCGAAATCCTCTACGACCGCGTCTCTGACGACGCCGTTCGCAGTTTCGTCGAATACCTGACGGTCAACGAGCGCGTCTATACCTACGATTGGCAGTTTGACAGCATCCTCACCGACGACGCGATCGCGCCGGTCGCCGAGACGGTCAGCGTGAATGTCAACGGCGTGCAGCACCGCGCCGACGCCTTCAGCGGTTGGGATCCGGAATGGTTCCGCCGCGTTTTGGACGCCTGCAAGTCGATCAGCGCGGAACCCGTCCTGTTCCAGCCGGACGGCGGCTGGCTGTCGGCGCAGGTCGCGCCGTACAACTCGCAAGCGCCGATCATCGAGTGGGACACGGCATCCGCTGGTTTCAGCCTTGAGTCGGTCGTGGACGGCGAGCCGCGTTGGATGATCGGCGCGCCGATGCTGACGCTGTGGGACGATCTGCGGCGGCTGCCGTCGAGCCTGCTCTATCTCGAAGGCGACAGCTATTACACCCTCGCGCTGCAAATTCCAGACATTATGCGCGACTCGCCGCCCGCGCCGTGATTCTGGCGTACGTCTCAAGTTGGCGGTCTAATTGACGCCGTCATGGGTTCAGTGTGAGTAGAGATGTCAGCACAGGAACGGGAAACACTGTTGATGCAGGCGCTCGGCTTCAACGGTGATGATCTGCGCGAGAACCGCGCGGGACGTATGAGCGAGGGGCAGAAAGAACGCATTCGGCGCGGCTGGCGGCGCACGTTGATCGCGATCGTCGTCGTCTTAGTCGTCGTCATCATTCTGGCGACGGCGCTGATCTTCATCGGGCAGCAGAACGACTCGCCCGTCCTCACGATGATCGGCATCTTCTTGACGGTCATCAACGCGGTCGTGATGGGGTTCGGCATCCAGAACGGGCTGCGCGTCAACCGCGATCTGAGCAGCGGGAATGTTGAGATAACACGCGGACTCGTCACGCACACGATTCGCGTCTTCCGGCGCGCGCCGACGTTCGTCCTGAAAATCGACGATGTCACCATGGTCGTGCCGAAGCCGGTCTTTCTGGCGATCGAGGACGGCAAGCGCTATGCCCTGTACCGCGCCCCCGCCTCGCGGACGCTGCTGTCGGCAGAGGCAATTGACTAGCTGGGATGCTATTCCGCGTCTACTCTGTACGTTAGGCGGTAGTGCCCGCCGTCGCGCTGGAAGACGACAGCAATGCTGCCGCGCCCCACATCGGCGGCGCTGATCGGCGTTTCGCCAAGCAAGTCATCCCGGTTGAGCGCGTCGGCATCCCAGATTTGCAGCAGCGACTCGCCGGAGAGGTTTTTGAGCACGAAAGTGCTGGGGTTGTAGGGCGTCATCAAGCGCCAGCCTTCAGGCGCGAGCTTGCGTCCGTTGGCGAAGTCGAACGCGCTGATTCGCCGCTCGCGGTCGCGCAGGTGACTCGCCTTGTCGGGGTGCGCCCGCCAGATCGTCCTGCCGTTGAGCGTGATGTACAGTTCGTCGCCGTCGATTTCCTGCGACGCGAGACATTCAAGTTTCATCAGGGTTAGCCGGTAACCGGAGGGCATGGGGGTGCTCCAGCTGCTCTCTAATGTCAGCTTTCCAGTGTACCAGCAAATGCGCGCTGCCGTTACCGCTCGTCGTGGGACAAGCTCACGCCGAGGGCGACGCCGAGCGCAACGCCAATCCCCAAGCCAACGGCAGGGTTGTCAGGAAAGATGAGCATCCCGAAGACCAAGCCGAGAGCCGCGCCTAAGCCAACGCCGACTCCCACATTCCGATACTGGTTATTTTCCATGATTACGCTCGTCTACTGCATTCGACTGCTTAAGTAGTCAAGAGTTGACAGTCAACAGTGGACAGTAAGAACGCTGCCTCATTCACCGCTGACTGTAAACTGTAAACTGTCTACTTCTATAGTACGCAGAAAACGTGATCGAGTGTCGATTTCTGTCCCTCTACTGACGAATTACTCATCGAGCAGCAAGAGGGACAGGGATGCGTTCGAGGAAGTTACTGCCGCCGTTCGGCTGCCAGCTCGACGGCGTCGAGCAGCTTTTGCAGCCCGGCAGCGAGGTCGCCGCTGATGTGCAGGCGCAGCGCGCGCCGGTCTTTGTGCTGCAAGGCTTCGAGGTCGCCGGCTGCCTGCGCCGCGTTGAGCACGCCGAAGCTGTACGGGGCGCCCGGGATCGGCACGTCTACCGGCGCATCATAGGTGATCTGGAAGAAGACGCCGTTATTCGCGCCGCCCTTGTGAAGCTGCCCGGTGCTGTGCAGGAAGCGCGGACCGTAGCCAATCGTCACCGCGCGGCGCGTCGCGTGACGCAGGCGGCGGCGTATCTGGCGCAGGCGCTCGTCGACTTCGGGCAGCGGCGGCAGATACGCCAGCAGGGCGAAGTAATCGCCCGCGTGGGTCGAATTGATCTGCGACGCCAGCATTCCCGACAGCGTGTTGTGTTCGTACTGGTGCTGGTAGCACAGCTCGCCGATCATCCGCGCCATCTTCTCGTCGGCGTGCAGGCTGACGCCGTCCTCAACCAGTATCGGTTCGGAGTGCGGCAGGCTGCCGTCTCGCTCATAGCTGTCGAGCAGGCGGGCGGTGTTCTGCTTGCTTTCGGTGACATTTGGCTCGTCGAACGGGTTAATGTCGAGCAGCTTCCCGGTGACCGCCGTCGCATATTCCCAGCGGAAGAACTCGCCTGCAATGGCGTAGGTGTCGTCAAGCTGGAGCACGACGCACGGATGCCCCGCCTGCTGCAAGAGCGACATGCCGGCGTCGCCTTCTTCGTTGTCGTCGCCGTCGACGCGCAGATGGATGAACAGCCGGTCGGTCGAGTAGTCGTGCGGCTTGCCGAGCGTCGCGCCGACGACCGGGACGAGCCCCCTGCCTTCCTTGCCCGTGCTCTCCGCGATCAACTGCTCGATCCAGTTGCCAAGCCCGCGAATAGACGGGCTGCAGAAAAGGCTGACCTTGTTCTTGCCGCTTTCCGCCAGCGTCCCCATGATCGCGCCGAGCCAGATGCCGGGGTGATCTTTTGCAACAACCCGCTCACCGCACGCCTTGATCATGCGTTCGGCGCTCGCCGCCAGCCTGTCGAGGTCGATACCGGACAGCGCCGCCGGGACTAAGCCGACGTAGCTCAAGGCGCTGTAGCGACCGCCAATGTCCGACGGGTTGATGAAGACGTCACGGAAGCCGTTGTCGCGGGCGAGCTGTTCTAGCTCGCTGCCCGCGTCGGTGATCGCCATGAACTGCGAGCCGTTCTGTCCTGTCCGGTCGAAGAAGTAGCGGAAGAACGACAGCGTTTCGATCGTCCCGCCGGATTTGCTTGAGACGATGAACAGCGTCTTGGCGAGGTCAACCGAGTCTTCGACGTGCTTGACGTAGACCGGATCGGTGCTGTCGAGCACCAGCAGGCACGGGTAGCCCGCCTCCGCGCCGAAGGTTTGGGCGAAGACTTCAGGCGCGAGGCTGCTGCCGCCCATGCCGAGCAGGACGACGTGTGTGAACTCGCTGTCCTTGGCAGCCGCTTGCAGCGCCTTCAGCCGCTTGATGTCGATCGTCTGCTGCACGCTGAGCCAGCCGAGCCGTTGGTTGATTTTGCCGGCGATCTCTGGATGTTCTTTCCACAGCGAGCCGTCGCGCGCCCAGATGCGCTCATTGACATTTTTCGCGCCCAACTGCTTGATCGTTTCTGCGACTTCGTCGCTGTGGACGCCGATGTTGACTTCTTGCCGCTTCATAACGCCTGTCAGAAGGACGTTGCGCTTGGCGTCGACTTGATCGAGCAGGTTGCGGAACGACTCGGAGAACGCTTCAACGCCGTCCACCTGAAGCTGGTGCGTGATCTGATCCA
>JAEVZT010000464.1 GCA_023392115.1 Chloroflexota bacterium | reverse complement strand
CCCCTACTGCGTTTTATCCCACGACGTCCCCGTCAATCAAACGCGATTAGCCCCCGCAGCCGCTCAATTGTCCCCGGACCAATACCGCTAACTTGTTCGAGATCGGCTTCACCTGTGAAGCGTCCGTTCGCCTCGCGGTAGGCAAGGATGCGCGCCGCCAGCGCCGGACCGATCCCCGGCAGCGTTTCAAGTTCTTCCGCCGTCGCCGTGTTGACGTGAATCACATCGCCCGCCGCCGGTGTCGCCAGCAGGGGCTCGCCAGCAGGACGTTCAACAGACGCATTTGATTCAATCGACTCGTTCAGGTGGAAAACATGGATTTGGTCGCCGTCATGGACGATCGCCGCGAGGTTAATTCGCTCGAGGTCGGCATCGGCAGCTGTTCCGCCCGCCGCCAGCACCGCGTCGGCAGCGCGGCTGCCATACGGCAAGCTGACGGTGCTGTTCGGCTGACCAACCGCGCCGGTCACGTAGACGCTGATCGGCGCGAGCGTGGCAGTCGGCACTGGCGGGTTAATTGTGATGCGTGCCGGTTCGGGGCGCGTCAGCAGCAAAACGACGGCAGCGCCGATCAAGGCGACGGTGACGAGAGCGAAGGCGGCGATGGTCGAGCGCGGTGATGGGTCGGCGTTCATAGTCGTTTCTGGACGGGCTGCCCTCCGGGCGTGTAGACGATGATCGCTTCTTTGAAAAGCGTGGCATTAGTGACAAAGATCTTCTGCGTCTCGGTTTGCAGCGTTGTGTAACGCAGGTCAATGTCGGTGACGATGCCTTCGTGTCCGCCGACCTTGACCTGATTGCCGCGCCGAAACGGGCGGTACATCAGGATTAGGATGCCCGCCAGCACGTTGCTGATGATATCTTGCAGGGCGAAAGCGAGCGCGAAGCTCGTCAGCCCTAACCCGGCGACCATCGCCGTCACGTCAATCCCGATCGTGCCGAGCGCCGAAATCAAGCCCATGACGATGATCGCCGCGCCGACCACCTTGGTCACCAGATCGCGCACCTGCTCGTCGAGGCGCATCCGGTGACCGTAGCGTCGCACGGCAGTCCGTAGGAGCGCGCTGGCGAGCCAGAAGCCGAGAAAGATCAAAATCGCGCCGAGCAGCGTCGGGATGAACAGGACGATCTGTTCCGCAAGCGTCTGTACTGGCTGAAAGTCTACAGGCATGGCGTGTTCCGAGAGTTAACAGTCAACAGTTTACAGTTTACCGCGACAACCTTGCGCGAAACTGTAAACAGATTCAGTTCACAGCAAGCATTTTCTCTCACTGTGAACTGTCAACTATCAACTTCCCTAATACCGCCGCACAATCGGCTTGTAGACGGTCGGCTGCCGGTTCTGGATCAGCTGGTACTCTTCACGGCTGCGACGAATCTCGTCGAGGTCAAGGCGCGCGACGGCAACGCCTTCTTTCGGCGCGCCAGTTTCGGCATCGGTTTCGTCCGCCAGCGTCGCGGTGATTTCGCCGCGCGGTCCGACGATCATGCTTTCGCCGCCGAAGGTCATCGTCACGTCCTCGCCGACGCGGTTCGCGCCCGCCATGAAGACTGCGTTCTCATAGGCGCGGGCGCGCATGTAGGTTTTCCACTCGTCCATGTCCGCCGCTTCCCAGTTCGCCAAACAGCAGATAACGTCAGCGCCTTCGAGCGTCAGGCTGCGGGCGACTTCCGGGAACGCGAGGTCGTAACCGATCATCAAGCCGATGTTGCCAATTTCAGTTTCGACGACCGCCATTTGATACCCCTCGCGGAACGCCATGCGTTCCTCGCCGCGCAGGTGAATCTTGTGGTACACGTCGACCAGATCGCCTTCAGGTCCGACGACGACCGCCGAATTATAGAGGACGCTTTCGACTTTCTCCTTGGTGACCATGCCGAAGGCGATGTAGATGCCATACTCGCTGGCGCGCTGAGCCAGCATATTGACGGTTGGACCGGGGACGCGCTGCGCTTTTTCGGTGAAGCGCAAACCGAGTTCGTAGCCGCTCGTCACCAGTTCAGGGAAGATCATCAGGTCGATGCGCTGCTGCGATGCCGCCTTGCCGATCATCTCCGACATGCGGACAAGGTTGTCCTCGGTTTCGCCGAGTTTCGGGTTCATCTGCACAACTGCGACAGAAATTTCTCGCATGAATAGCGTTCCTTCGTAGCGATGTTCACGGTTAGCTGCGCGATCGCGGCAGTGAGCAGCCGGTTAAGGCTGTCGACATTGGTATTCAAACTGCCGGATACGCGCTGGAATTGTAACGCAAAAAAGCAAGTTTACAGTTCACAGTAGACAGTTCACAGCCGGTCTATCGATGTTCTTACTGTCAACTGTCTACTTGCTCAGCGAGTCAAGGTACGCCTGCAGGTACGGCGGTAGCGGCGACTCGAAACACAGGCGTTCGCCGGTGCGCGGATGGTCGAAACACAGGCGCGTCGCGTGCAGGAACTGCCGCGCGATCTTCGGCTTGCGGTAGCCGTAAACCGAATCGCCGACGATCGGGCAGTCGATGAACGCCATGTGGACGCGAATCTGATGCGTTCTGCCCGTCAGCAGGCGCACGCGCACCAGCGCCTTGCCATCCTTGAAGCGGTCGATAACTGTGAATTCGCTGATCGCCGGCTTGCCGCCGCGCATGACCTTCATCCGCTGCCGCCGCTCCGGGTCGCGGGCGAGCGGCACGTCGATCCGCCCGCTGCTCGTGCGCGGCGTCCTTTCGAGCAAGGCGAGGTAGTCCTTTTCAACAGTGCGCGCGGCAAACTGGGCTATCAACCGCTGCATGATCGGCGCGCGGCGGGCAATGAGAATCAGCCCGCTCGTATTCTTGTCGAGCCGGTGGACAATACCGCGCCGCCTCGCCGCGTAGCGCATCTCGCCAATCTCCGGGTAGCGCGCCAGAATCGCGTTGACGAGCGTCCCGCTTTCGTTGCCCACCCCCGGATGCACCACCAGCCCGGCGGGCTTGTCGATGACGGCGAGATCGGCATCCTCGTAAACCACCGTCAGCGCGATCGGTTCCGGCTCAACCTCAGCTTCGACCGGCACAGGTGGGACGGTCACGACGACGCGCTCGCCGCCCTTCAGCTTGACGCCGGCTTTGACCGCCGCGCCGTTGACGGTGACGTGTCCCTCTTTGATCAGGCTCTGAATCTGCGTCCGCGTCAGCCGGTCGCCAAGATGGGCGACGATCAGCTTGTCGAGGCGCTCGCCGGGAGTGTCGATTGTGAATTCAACGTGTGTGTTTTCAGACATGGGTGTGAGCATACCACAACCGCGTCGCAAAAGAGAGGTAACGTTGACCGCAATGTCGATTATGGTACAATGACACTTAACTTTTGCGCTTCATAATTGAGGAGATAATGCTCTGGAACCACTAGATTTGGCTCGCGATATCGTCGCCATTGTTGAGGACAAGAAAGCCGAAAACATCCTCCTGCTCGACCTACGCCCGGACGCGATCATCGCCGATTATTTCGTCATTTGCACGGGCAACAGTGACCGCCAGATCAAAGCGCTCGCCGAAAACGTGCGCGACACCGTCAAGGAACGCTACAGCCGCCTGCCCTACGCCGTCGAAGGCGCGCACACCAGCGGTTGGGTTCTGATGGATTACGGTGACGTGATCGTTCATATCTTCGGGGAAGACGAGCGCGACTTCTACGACCTCGAAGGTTTCTGGCGTCAGGCGAACGTCTTACTCAGCATCCAATAACAGAACAGGGACGCGAATGTCCCTGTTCTGCTTGCTGCCCCTCATTATCACGACAAACCTGCTTAACGCCTGTCCTCGAAAATCCATGCGTCGGTGACGCGCTGCCACGAGACAAGTTCCGACTCGTCGAAGAAGTTGGCGATTTCTACCAAGCCGTTCTCCGGGCTGTCGGAGCCGTGAACGAGGTTGCGCCCAATTTCCATGCCGAAGTCGCCGCGAATCGTGCCGGCAGCGGCTTTCGTCGGGTTGGTCGCGCCGATCGTCGCGCGGGCGGCTTCGACGGCGTTCGTTCCCTCAAGCGCGATCACCACGACCGGCGACGACGTAATGTAATCAACCAGCCCGGCGAAAAACGGTTTTTCGCGGTGAATTTCGTAATGCTTCTCTGCCAGCGCACGCGATACCTGCATGAACTTCATGCCGACAAGGCGCAGACCGCGCGTCTCGAAGCGGCGGATGATTTCGCCCGTCAGACCGCGCTGGACGGCATCCGGCTTGACGATGATCAGTGTACGTTCCACTAGCAACACTCCCTATTCAAATTGAGGCAAGAAAAACGGGTCGTTTGACCCGTTCGTGTTCGTTGATTATAGCTGGTTGAGGGCTTGCCGGTAAGTGTTGAGCGCCTCCTGCAGCTTGCCCTGACGCATTAGACCGTCGCCAAGCACGCGGTAGACGGCGGGCACCGTCCGGTAGGATTGCACCAGCTGGGAGAGATCGGTCACGACTGCCTCCAATCCGGCATTTGAGCGGATCAGCGTCTCGTACTCGGCGAGGCTGCCTTCAAGGTCGCCGCTCTGCTCGCGGTCGCGCGCCCGTTCGAGCGCCTCTGACACTTCCGGCGTAGCTGCCACGGTCTGCGGCGCGCTGACGGCAGCGGGTCGTTCGACCGGCGCGGGTTCTGGCGTCGTCAGCGGCAGCGGTTCAGGCTCAGGCTGATCTTCAGGTTCGACCTGCGTCGTCGGGATAAACGCCGGTTCGTCCGCCTCCGCGTCGATCGTCTCGACAAGCCAATCTGGTATCTCCTGCGTGCTGACCGGCTCATCGAGTCCCGACAGCCAGTCGGGAAGCGCCTCGGCAGCCGCCGTGCCTGCCTGCGGCACGGGCGTCGTTTCGCTTTCGAACGGCACGCCCGATGGCGCAAGCCAACCCGGCATCGCCTGTGGCTGACCCGGCGGCAGCGACGTTTCCGCGGGGAAGTCGGCGGTGAGCAGCACCGGCTCGACGTCGGCTCCCGCCTGCGTTTCGAGCGCCTCAACCTCGGCGACACGCTGAGGATCGTTCAGGTTGCGTTCGTACCATTCGGGGACGGCATCGGTATCCGGCATCCCCTGATCGGCTTCAAGGTCGAACGCCTCTGCCCAAGGATCGTTAGCGTCGGCTTCGAACGCGAACGACGGCACGTCCTCCGGCTCGCCTTCCGGTTCAGTCTCCGGCGACTCATCGCCGAACAGGTCGTCAAAGTTGATCTCGTTCTGCGCCTCGAGCGCTTCCTCTTGCAGCCAGTCCGGCATGGTTTCGGCGGGCGGCGTCTGCGAGAACAGCGCTTCGAGGTTCGATAGGTCGGATGGTGTTTCCGCTTCCTCTGCGGAAGGCGGCGCGCCGATCTGTTCCAGCAGCCAGTCGGGGATGTCGGCAGGCACAAGCTGCTCGTCTTCGTCGTCCTCGACAAGCGGCATCACATCGTCGTCGTCATCCTCGTCGGCGAACCTGTCGGTTTCACGTTCGAGGAACACCTGCATCTGCTCGCGCGTGACCGTGCCGCTGTTGATTGCCTCTTGAATTGCCTCGTCGGACAGGTCAACTTCAGGCATTTCGGCGGACTTCTGCGTCGCGCGGACGCCGCTCTCGTCATATCCCTCGGTTGCCGCCAGCGAGCTTAGGAACTCTGCCGGGTCTTCGAGCGTTGACGCGGCTGCGCGGCTGCTGACCGGGGGCGTGTCGAACGAAAACGCCGTGTAGCCCGGTTCTTCGACTTCGGTTTCCTGCGGCGTTGGAATGTCCATCCGCGCCGGGGTGATCAGTTCTTCGCTGTCAGCGCCCTGCCGCCGCGCCAGCGATTCGAGCCACTCCATCGGGTCAATGCCCGACGTGTAGGGG
>JAEVZT010000463.1 GCA_023392115.1 Chloroflexota bacterium | reverse complement strand
GGATCAAGGTGCGGGCGGGTTTCCTGCGAATCATCGTGGTGGTTCTGTGTCATAATCCTCGTCGCGGGCATGGATATATCCCGCATTCGACAACAACAAGCGTTAGTATAAGGTTGCTGCGAAGCATGGGTCAATGGCGCGTAATCTACGATCAGCCGACGACAGGCGCGCGTAATATGGCGCGTGATGAAGCGATCTTGAAGTCGGTTTCCAGCGGCGAGTCGCCGCCAACCCTGCGCTTCTACGACTGGAAACCGGCTTGCCTGTCGCTCGGCTATGGGCAGCGCGCGCGCGACGCCGACCTCGACCGCCTGCGCGAACGCGGGTGGGAGATCGTCCGCCGCGCGACCGGCGGGCGGGCGATCCTGCACGTCGACGAAGTGACTTACAGCCTCACGCTGCCGATCGATCACCCGCTGGCGGCAGGCGGCGTCATCGACAGCTACCGCCGTATCAGCGCGGGCTTAGCCGCCGGACTGCACTCGCTCGGCTTGCAGATCGAGGCGGCGCAGATCGACGGTGACGTGCCGGTCACGCCGGTGTGCTTTGAAACGCCGTCGCACTACGAGATCACGTTCGAGGGACACAAGCTGATCGGCAGCGCGCAGGTACGGCGCAAAAACGGGCTGCTTCAGCATGGATCGCTGCCGCTGCACGGTGATCTGACGCGCATCTGTGACGCGCTGGCGTACCCCGACGAAGACACGCGCGCCGCCGCCAAACGCCAGCTGACCGCCCACGCGCTGACGCTCGCCGAAGCGCTCGGGGGGCGCGTCCTCGACTGGCAGACCGTCGCCGACGCGCTGGGAAAAGGATTTGAGCGCGTGTTTGACGTCAGCTTGGCGCGCGGCGACTTAACGCCGGGCGAACTCGCCGACACCGATCGGTTTGAAAACGAAATGTATGGCTGTGCTGAGTGGACGTTCCGGCGGTAGGAACTGAGCCGTCAGCGCCCCGGCGCGGGCGCTGACGAGCCGAATTCGAGGGGGTTAGGAAACAGCAGTCTCATCGCGCCGCGCCGGGCGTGACGTAGGGCGGATCTGAATCAACCAGCACCTTTCGCCATCGTCGACCCATTCGGCGTCCCAATCACCCCGGCACAGGCGGCGAATGTCGCGCAGCAGCGCCTGAAGCCGCGCCGCCCATGCCGGCAGCGCACCCGACGGGGCAGCGCCGTCAACGCCAAGCTTCGGAAGCCGGAGCAGACTGCCTTTCGCATCGCCAGAGACGAGCTTGTTCGATGAGCCCATCGTATAGTTGACGAGATCGTCGGCGAAGTCGGCTTCACTGAAGACAACGCCTGACAGTTCGGCTTCGACCATGCTGATCATCAGCACATCACGACGCGCGGTCTCTTCGTGCGGCAGCGCCGACGCCCACACCTGACACAGCGCCATTGTCACCGCAAGCGGATCGCCCATATTGACGTTGACGCTTGAGGTGAAATAACCGGCGAGGCTGTCGCCCATCCGGTCGGCTGCTGCGAACGCCGAACGCACGGCGACTTCGCGACCGAGCGGCGGCAGGTCGAGCGACCGAACGAAACTGTCGACATCCGAAGCGCAAACGCAGTCGTCTTCTTCTAATAGCAGCCCGTGCGCAACTGCCGTCTGCCGCGCTTCGTCGAGCAGCAGTATCCCCGGCGGGACGGGCAAGCCGGATTGAGCCGCGAAGTCGAGAAGCGTTCCTTTTGGGCTTACGCTGTAGCGTTCTGCTTCGCCTGAGCCAAGATAAATATAGTGAGCCGTGTTGGTACTACCTGTCATGTGGCGGGTCTTCCAAAGTAACTTAATGATAGGCTGCGGTGACATTATGAAGATGACCGTTTTTAATATTATCAGAATAAATCAACTGCAATGGAAAAAGAATATAGAAAAGGTAGGTGCTCCGTCAAGGAATGGTTTAGGAATGGTTTTAGAGCCATTGCTGCGCCGCCGGAGTATGCCTTGACAGCATTTAGACATTTGTGCTACTTTTGAGGCAAAATTGGGTCGAAATGAGGGTGATAATGTCCGATGTACGGCAAATGCCGCTTTTTCCCACCCTTCCCACATCCGAAGCTGATCTCAACCCGCACACGCGCCTGCGCGACACGGTGATGCTGTTCCAGAAGTTTCTGCTGCGATCGGGCAAGTCGCAGCACACGGTCAACGCCTTCACGTCCGATCTTCAACTGCTCGCGGAGCACGGGGGCGAGGACAAAGCGATCGGCACTTTCACGACGTCTGGTCTCAACGAATTCCTTGATTGGCTCGAAAACGGGCGCGGCGTGCCATGCAGCCGCAAATCCTACGCCCGCCGGGTGACGACGCTCAAGGTCTATTTCAAGTGGCTGCGCGCCGCCGAAGCGATCGCCCACGATCCGGCGAAAGCCGTCTTGCAGCGGTCGGGACCCGCGCCGCTGGCGCTGATCCTATCGCCTGAAGAAGTCGAGCGTGCGAGCAGCTTCGCCGCCAGCTTGAAACGCGGCGACAAGCCGGACACGCGTCCCGAACTGCTGTTCCGGCTGATCCTCGAAACCGGCATCAAGAAGAACGAAACCATGCGCTTGAAGCCTGCCGACATCGACCGGAGCGACCTGCGCCAGCCGATACTCACGGTCAAGAACAAGAACGCGCGCGATGTGTATAAGGAACGGCTGATCCCGCTGTCGCCTGAATGGGTCGCCCTGCTCGACGCGTATTTGGCGCAGTACAAGCCGACAGATACCGTGTTTACCTGTACGGCGCGCAATCTCGAATACGTGCTTGAGGATGTCGGCAGAGGCGCGGGCATCGTCCCGAAAATTTCGTTCGAGATGCTGCGCTGGACGTGCGCCGTGCGCGACTACCGCGCTAACGTCGACCCCGACGCAATCCGCGAAAAGCTCGGCTTGAGCAAGATCAGCTGGCACGAGACGTTCAACAAGATCAAGAAGCTGACGCAGGAACAGGTGATCCGCGAAGGCGCGCGAACCTAAAACCCGTATTTCTCACGAATAGCGTTGATCTGGTTGATATGGTTGACGCCGTGATTGGCGTACATGTTGGCGACGTCTTCGACGGTCATTTCGCCGCGTTCGGGATGAACGCACGTCCGCATCCACTGCTCGTCGGTCAGCGACTCGAGCAGCGCGGCGAAACGCGCGTGCAGCCCCGGCAGTATCGACAGTGACACTTCAAGCGGCATCGAGTAATCGGCGAGGCGTGCGTACGCATCCTGATCGTACGTCGGCAGAGTCGGGCGGTCTTCAGTCAGCGGCAGCTTAAAGCGCCCGACCGCGTTCATGTGCGAGTCGGCGACGTGATGCACGATCTGGCGCGTGCTCCACTCGGTATCGGCGACGCGCAGGTCAAGCTGTTCGTCGGTAAATGAACGGACAAGCGCGGCGAACTGCGCCGGGAATTCGCGAAGCATCTGGATGTACTGCTGGCGTTCTGCGGCAGGCACGAATCGTCTCCTTACATCAGCCAAAGGGGGTACGGTTTGTCTTCTTGGTGCTGTTGTTGATCAAGCCGATCGGTCGGCGCTGGCTCAGGAAATCGCGCTCGGTGCGCATCTGCTTGAGCAGGCTTTCGACCGACTGCGAGAGCATCGCCGGCGTGACTTCCGTCTGGTGATCGTGCGCGGCGAGCATCCGCGCGTGGAGCGCCACTTCGCGCACGAACGCGCCCGGCTGCGAGATCAGGTCTTCGACGACGACGTTGTGCGGCTCGCGCCACTGGTCGCCCATGTAATGCTGTAGCATGCGGATCGCCTGTTCCTCGTCTTGAATCGGCGGGATGATGAAGATGCGATCCACCCGCCCCGGGCGCTTGGAAATCCGCTCGTCAATCGCTTCGGGGTAATTGGTCGTCGCCAGCAGCAGCGCGCCTTTCGGGTTATTCGGCGACTCGATGCCGTCGAGCACGTTGAGGACGCGCGCCTTGTCATCGCCTTGCAAATAGGCGTCAAGCTCCTCGACGATCAGCAGCACGGGGAAACGCGCGGCGGTCACGGCTTGCAGCGCGCGCTGAATCTTCTCGAACGACGCGCCGTCGCGGTCAGCGCCGGAAACGTAGACGACCACCCGCCCCTTGCTGATGGCGATCTTCGCCATCGCCGCGCACAGCATCGTCTTGCCGGTGCCGGGGACGCCCGCCAAGAGCAGCTTGCGGAACGGCGGTAGCTTCAACTGGCGGTAGATCGGCACGCCCTTGGTGAAGAAAGCTTCCATATCGTCGAGCAGGCGATCCTTCAGCTCCTCGGCGAGGATCACGTCGTCCCAGTCGACGGTCGGGTCGAAGAAGGCGTCAGTCCCACCGATGATGTAGACATCACGGCGGCGGCGAATGCGCGGACGAACGGCACGGGCGCAAGCGAATTCGAAGGCTGCCCACGTTTCGAGCTTGTCTTCGGGGACGAGCGCGATCGCGGTCAGGTCTTGCACGTCGTCGCTGAAATAGGCGCTGGCGTAAATCACCTCGTAGCGTTCATCACCGTCCTCGGTGAAAGCGAAGGCGAACGCGCCGGCGCTGGCAGTCAGCACCATCTTCTTGCCGCGCGAGCCGTAGTCGCTGATCGGGACGATGTGCGGGCACTCGAGCGG
>JAEVZT010000352.1 GCA_023392115.1 Chloroflexota bacterium | reverse complement strand
ATACGTTCCCGTGCAGACAGCCCGTAAGCTGTTGCGCGCCGCCCCCTGATTGATCTTGTCCGACTGCTGCCAGTCGACGAGCGGCGTAAGGCTGCGCCCGCGCGATCGCATGATCGCAAACTGCCCGTTGCCCTGAATCAGAAACAGGTAGCCGTCGCCTTCAAGACTGCCTGATAGCGCGGCGCTGCCGCCCTCGTCTGCTTCGCCTGTCGCTTCGGCGGTAGACTCGGTTGTGGCTTCAGCCGTCATCTCAATCGCCGCTGCTTCCGTAGACTCGGCTGCGGCTTCCGGCGTGCTGTCGCCCATGATCGCCGCCAATGTCGGATCGACGGCGACCGGCTGCCCGACGGCCCCGCGCGTTCGGCACATGACGCCGTAAGCGTTCTCGTTGCGCTCGGTCACCTGCACGACATCGACGTCAATCACCGTGTCGGCATACGTGTCGCCCCACTGCCCCCACCAGAGCGTGTTATCGCCCTGCGACACGTCGATGCGGTAGACGCCGTCGACGACGCGCAGGGTTGCCGCGCCGTACGCGCCTTCCTCGAACACGCCCGGCTGATCGAAGCTGTAGTGCGCCAGTTCGTCGCCTTTCGTGTACTGCTGGCGCGGCTGCGCCGTCTGGCACGCGGCGGCGAGGATCACGATCAAAATGAGGGGCAAGACGGAACGGCTCACGGTGATCAATCCCTTCAATGCGCTGTTGTGGTGGAAGTTCACAGTAAACAGTATACAGTTCACAGTAAGCGCCTTGATACCTCTACTGTCAACTGTGAACAGTGAACTGTCAACTGTCAACTCTAGCATAGATCGTGCTGCAAGCGTTGAGCAGGTGATACGAGGACATGTTAGAATCAGATAAAGCACTCGCGAAAATGGCGGAACTTGTGAAGGGGGCGTTGGATGTCATCAACCGAGCAGGCGAAACAGGCGCAGGTTATGTACGAGGAAGACTTGCTCGCCAAGCAAAACGTCGTCGGCGTGGCAGTCGGTTTTAAAGAGTCCAAGGGCGAGACGCAGGGCGAAGTCGCCGTCGTCGTCCTCGTCGAGGAGAAGAAGCCGCTGGCAGCGCTCTCGGCACAGGACGTGATCCCGCCTGAAATCGAAGGGATGCGCACCGACGTGTACGAGGTCGGCTACCTGCGCGCGCAGCAAACCCCGCGCGACCGTTTTCGCCCGGTCATCCCCGCCGGCGTCAGCATCGGACACTTCAAGATCACTGCCGGGACACTCGGCGCGATCGTCAAAGACCGCACGACGAGCGAAATGTTCCTGCTGTCAAACAATCATGTCTTCGCCAACAGCAACGACGCCGTGCCGGGGGACGCGATTTTGCAGCCCGCCGCGATGGATGGCGGCGTTCAGCCGGGCGATGTCGTCGCCAAACTCGACCGCTTCGTCAAACTGCGTTTCACCGACGAGCGCGTTGACACCCCCGCCCCGACGCCGCCGACGCCCAATCCGCCGACCGACCCGACGATCCCCGTAAGCGGATGCGATGTCGTCTCGGTGATGGTGACACTCGCCAACGCGGTCGCGGTGCTCTTTGGCTCGCAGAAGCGCGTCGCGCCGACGACACTCTCCGCCCAAACAATGCCCGAACCCGTCGCCGGCGCGTTCACCGGCGTCCTCCCCGGACAGGTCGTCCCCGAAAACCGGCTCGACGCCGCGCTCGCCCGCCCGGTCGATCCGGCGATGTTCACCGACGGCATCCGCACGATCGGCACGGTCAGCGGCATGAAAGAGCCGACGCTCGGCATGCGCGTCCGCAAGTACGGGCGGACGACGGAATACACAGAGGGCAGCGACACGCTGATCAACGCGACCGTCAATATCGCCTACAACACGGTACTCGGTCAGCGGACTGCGCGCTTTGTCGGGCAGACGATCACCGAAGCCATGAGTCAGGGCGGCGATTCGGGCTCGCTGATTGTCGATGCCACCGAAAATAAGGCTGTCGGGCTGCTGTTCGCCGGGTCGACACTGGCGACGATTTTCACCCCGATCAGCGTCGTCGCACAGGAGTTGAATATCGTGATTTAGACCCTCATCGCAAACGCAAATGAGTGAGGAGGTTGACATGACACAGGCTGCCGATGTGAATGATCAGTTGCAGCGGGCTTCCGAAGTGCAGCACAAGTACGCGGACAGGCTGATGTCGCTGCCGCACGTGATCGGTGTCGCCATCGGCTATGTGATGGAGCGCGGCGAGCGCAAGCCCGAAATCGGGCTGGTCGTCATGGTCGATGAAAAGCTGCCGGAAGCGCAGCTCTCGCCGGACGCGATCGTCCCGCACGAGATCGAAGGCGTGCGCGTCGACGTGCAGGAACAAGGGGCGTTTTTCGCGCACTAGCTCGCAATACGACCCTGAATGCGCTAGATTAACGTCGCAATTTCGTAAATCAGGAGTCCCGTATGTTACGACGTTTAACTGGGCGGCGGATGCCCCGGTTGCTGCTGCTGACGCTGCTGCTCTTGGCGGGGTGCAATCTCAATCTGTCGCCCGATGGCGCACCGGCGGTCGATATCAGCGGCGCGCCGCTGGTGCGGATCGTGTCGCCGCTGCCGAATGCAACCTATCTCGAAGGCGTTCCCGTCAATATTCAGGCGCTCGTCTCGAACGCCGGCGCTGACATTGACCGTGTCGAGGTGCTTGTTGACGGCGAAATTGTGGCGACGCTGCCGCAGCCAAACGAGGACAGCACCGCGTCTTTCAGCTTGACTCACGGCTGGTCGGCGACTGGACTCGGCGCGCACACGATCGACGTGAACGCCTTCCGCGCCGACGGATCCTCGAGCGCCCCGGCGACTGTTAACATCACTGTCGTCAGCCGGAGCGCCCAATCTGCCGAGAATACGCAGGCGGCAGGCGGTGATGCCGACGCGACGACTCCGCGCCTGCCGACCAACACGCCGACCATGCGCCCGCAGCAGCAGCAAACGGCAACGACGCAGCCGACGCAAGCCGACCAACAGGCGACGTCGGCGCCGGCGAGCAGCGGGTCAGGACGCCCAACGGCGACATTCGCGCAGGGCGTCAACGTGCGCCGGGGTCCCGGCTTGGCATTTGAACCGCCGATCGGCGCGTTCGCGTCCGGTCAAACTGCTGAAATCCTCGCCGTGAGCACGGCGGGCGACTGGTACAAAGTCCGCTACGGCGGCGGCGAGGGCTGGGTCTTCGCCGCGCTGGTGCAGGCGTCGGGCGATACGGCGTCGCTGCCGCGTGAAGCGGGTCCGCCGCCGCCGACGGCAGCGCCAACCGCCGTCCCGTTACCGGCAGCGACCGCCGTCCCGCAGACACAGGTCAACCTTGTCGCCGGCATCGTCGAATTGAACCCCGGTCAGCCGTCGTGCGCCGAGACGTTCAACATCGGCTTCGACGTCGCCAACCTCGGCACGGAAGCGTCGAGCGCCAGCAGCACGATCTCGGTGCAGGATGTGCGCGTCGCCGATGGCTCGGTGCAGGGATCGACGATTGGCGGCTTCCCGGTACTTCAACCGGGGCAGACGTTCCGCGTCGACATGCCGCTGACGGTCAGCACGTGGTACGAGGAAGAGCACCGCATCATCCTGATCATCGACCCGAACAACCAGATTCCGGAGACCGAAGAGGGCGACAACCGCCGCGAGGTGACTTACCGCCTGCAGAAGGGCAGCTGCCCGTAAAGCGGAGGATTACCCCTCACCCCCATCCCCTCTCCCACGCAAGCGGGGAGAGGGGAGAAAAAGTCCCGAGAACGGGGTTGACCAGCCCGCTTCAGCGGGCTTACAAGTAGTTTTGGTTGCCGGAGGCTTTGAGCCTCCGGCGCGTCTTATGAAAAAGAGGTGTTTATGACTATCCCATCGCAAGCGCCGGTTGATCTCGAGAAAATAGTCGGTTACGAGTTCCCCCCGATCACCTACAGCTACACAGAGCGCGACGTCAGCCTGTACGCGCTCGGCGTCGGCGCGCCCGCCGATCCGCTCGACCAGAAGGAACTGCAGTTCGTCTACGAGCTGAGCGGCGAGGGGTTCAAGGTGCTTCCGACGTTCGCCGTCCTATTCCCGTCGCGCATGATCGACCAGATGCTGACCGGATCGCTGCCGGGGCTGACCTTCAACCCGATGATGCTCCTGCACGGCGAGCAGTACCTCGAAGTCAAGCAGCCGCTGCCGACATCGGCGCGGATCACCTGCGCGCCGAAGATCGCCCACGTTTATGACAAGGGCAGCGGCGCGCTCTTGATCGCCGACGTGCCATGTTACGACGAGGACGGCGGCGAGATCGCCTTCGGGCAGTACTCAATGTTCATTCGCGGCATCGGCGGGTTCGGCGGCGAGCGCGGATCGTCGGGCGTGAGCTACGAATCGCCCGATCGCCAGCCGGACGCCGTGATCAGCGAGCGCACGACCGAAAAGCAGGCGCTGATCTACCGCCTGTCGGGCGATACCAACCCGCTCCACGCCGACCCGATGATGGCGGCGATCGGCGGTTTCGACAAGCCGATCCTGCACGGCTTGTGCTCGTTCGGTTTCGCGGCGCGGGCGGTGCTCAAGGCGTTCTGCGACAACGACCCCGCCAAGTTCAAGAGCATCAAGGTGCGCTTCGCCAAACACGTCTTCCCCGGCGAAACGCTGGTCACGGAGATGTGGCGCGACGGATCGACGGTGATTTTCAGAACGAAGGTTGCCGAGCGCGACTCGGTTGTTCTCAGCAGCGCCGCCGTCATGCTGAACGAGTAACTTTTTTCGCCCTGCCAATCGAATAGTGCTTACCGGAAGCAAAAAATGTCAATTTACGATACCCGCCCTTGGGTCAAGAACTATGATCCCGGCGTCCGCGCCACGCTCGAACCGTACCCCGATATCGCCCTACACGACATGCTGCGCGATACCGCCCGCAAGACGCCAGCCACTCCCGCGCTGATTACAGACGCCAAGCTGCCGCTTGCCGGTCACGTCCCGGCAATCCTGACCTACGGCGAGCTTGACCGCCTGTCGGACGCGCTCGCCTGCGCGCTGCTCGACTTGGGGCTGAAGAAGGGCGAAGCCGTCGCGCTGGTGATGCCGAACGTCGCTCAGTTTGCCGTCGCTTACTACGGCGTGTTGAAGGCGGGCGGCGCGGTCGCGGCGATGAACCCGACCTATCCCGCCGAAAAGATGGCGTTCCAGATCAACGACTGTGACGCGCGCTTCGTCATCTCACTCAGCCTGTTTTACCCGCTCGTCAAGCAGATTCAGCCGAAAACCCGCGTCGAAACGGTGATCGCGACCAACGTCAAGGAATACCTTGCGCCGCCGGCGCGGATTCTGTTCACGCTGGCGAAAGAGAAGAAGGACGGTCACAAGCTCGACGCGGTCGCGTCCGGCGATCACTGGCTCAGCGATCTGCTGCGGCGCTATGCCGGACAGACGCCGCAGGTCGTCGTCAAGGCGAGCGATCTGGCGCTGTTCCAGTACACCGGCGGCACGACCGGCGTGTCGAAAGGGGCGATGGCGCCGCACAGCGCGCTGGTCGCCAACACGCTCCAGATCATCGCGTGGACGAGCGTCAGTGAGGGCGAGCTGGCGAACCTCAACCGGAGCGAGATGACGTTTCTCGGCGCGCTGCCGCTGTTCCACGTCTTCGGCTTGCTGGTCGTCCTCAGTCAGGCGATGTCGACCGGCGCGAAGATGGTGCTCGTCCCGAACGCGCGCGACATCGACAACGTGGTTGAAATCATCCATTACTACAAGCCGAATGTATTTGTCGGCGTCCCGGCGCTCTTCAACGCCGTCAACAATCACGCGCGCGTTAAGTCGGGCGAGGTCAAGTTCGATACCGTCTGGATCGCTCAAAGCGGCGCGGCGCCGCTGCCGCCTACGACCAAGCGCGAGTTTGAATCGGCGGGGGCGCGCGTGCTCTACGAAGGCTACGGCATGAGCGAAATGCCGACCGCCACCCACTCGAACCCGCTGATCGGCAAGAACAAGGTCGGGTCGGTGGGGATGCCGCTGCCGGATGTCGAGGCGAAGATCGTCAGTTTGGACGACGGCGTGACCGAAATGCCGGTTGGCGAAATCGGCGAGATCATCATGCGCGGACCCAACATGATGATCGGCTACCACAAAATGCCGACCGAAACCGCCAACACCCTGCGCGAACACGGCGGCAAGACGTGGGTTTACAGCGGCGACATCGGCTTCATGGACGAGGACGGCTACTTCACGATCGTCGACCGCAAGAAGGACATGGCGCTGATCGGCGGCTTCAATGTTTACCCGAATTCGGTCGAAAAGGTGTTGAAGGAGCATCCCGCCGTCCTCGAAGTTGGCGTGGCGAGCGTTCCGCACGAGGAGAAAGAAGGGCAGGAGACGCTTAAGGCGTGGATCGTCGTCAAGCCGGGAATGACCGTCA
>JAEVZT010000257.1 GCA_023392115.1 Chloroflexota bacterium | reverse complement strand
GATCATTCGCGGTCACCAGCCCAAACAGGAGCAAGCCTAGAGTCATGCCGGCGATTGTCCATGTGGTTCTGTTCATATTGCGGTCGCTTCCCCTAGGCAACGCCAAGATAACGCTGGATCAGCACTTCGTCTTTGACAAGCTCCGCCATGATGCCGGTATGGACGTCGCGCCCTTCGTCAATCACCGTGTAGCGGTCGGCGAGCTTGCTTGCCATGCGGAAATTCTGCTCGACCAACAGGACTGTCGTCTGTTCGGACAGGCGGCGGATAACGTGCATCAAGTGTTCGATGATGACCGGTGCAAGACCTTCGCTTGGCTCGTCAATGAGGAGCAGGCGGTTATTCGGCACAAGCGCCCGCGCGATCGCCAGCATTTGCTGCTGACCGCCGGACAGCTTGCCGCCGGGAAGGTGATAGAGCCGTTTGAGGTCGGGGAAAAGCTCAAAAATGAAGTCGAGCCGCGTGTCGAGGTCACCCCATCGCGGTCGGCGATTTCGAGGTTCTCGCGCACGCTCAGGTCTTTGAAGATCGCGCGGTGTTCGGGAACGTAACCGATGCCGAGCTTGGCGATGTTGAATGCCCGCTTGCCGTTGATCGGCTCGCCTTCAAACAGGATCGTCCCTTCGCGCGGCGGCGTGATCCCCATAATGCTCTTGAGCGTCGTCGTCTTGCCCGCGCCGTTTCGACCGAGCAGTACCGTGATACTGCCTTTTGGGACTGTCACGCTCACGCCTTCGAGGATATGGAATTGTCCGATGAAGGTGTGGATATTCTTGATCTCGAGGATGTTATCCGCCATGCGCGCCCCCTAGGTCACTGAAATCGCCGTACAGTTCGCCAAGGTAGACGTTTTGAACCGTGCGGTTCGCGGCGATCTCGGTTGGGACGCCTTCTGCAAGCACACGCCCCAAGTTCATGACGGTGATACGGTCGGAGATGTTCATCACCACGTTCATGTTGTGTTCGACCATGATGATCGTCTTGCCGCTCGACTTGCGGATGCTGTCGATCGTGCTGATCAACTCCGGAACCTGCTCGGATGCCATGCCGGCGGTCGGCTCGTCGAGCAGCAGCAGTTCCGGGTCAGAAGCGAGCAGGATCGCCAGTTCGAGCTTACGCTTGCCACCGTGCGGCAGGATGTTCGCCGGCTGATAAATCATGGGCGTCAAGCCGACGAGGTCGATTGCCGAGCGAGCGCGTTCAACGTACTCGCCGTACGAGTCTGCGCGGCGGAGGAAACTGTAATTGACCTTGCTCAACGCCTGCGCCGCCAGCCTGACATTTTCGAGCACCGTCAGGTTGGGGAAGATGTTGGTGATCTGGAATGAGCGTCCGATGCCGATGTGCGCCCGTCGGTGGAGCGGGGCATGGGTAATATCCTGCCCTTTGTAGCGGATTTCGCCTTTCGTCGGGCGGTGATTGCCGGTCAGCAGATTGAACAGCGTCGTCTTGCCCGCGCCGTTCGGTCCAATGATCGAGTGCAGGCTGCCGCGTTCGACTTGAATGCTGACGGCATCGACGGCGACCAGCCCGCCGAAGTCTTTTCGTAAATCGTGCGTTTCGAGAATGATGTCTTTTTGGCTCATAGAGCTGCTTCTTGGCGGGGGTACAGACACCTGTACCCCCAATGTTCCTGTAGGTAAATGAAAGACCAGTACCGCGTTAGCTCTCGGGCGCGATCTCCGCCATGAATTCTTCGTTCATGGCGCAGCGCTCTTCAGGCGCTTCGCAGGGCGGGGCGATTTCGAGCGCCGGGGCTTCATACAGGACGGTGTAGAAGCGCGAGTCGGGATCGTCGAAATTATCGAGCTGGACGATGTACATCGGGACAAGCGCCTGATGGTCGCCGGGGCGCATATAGTACGTGCCCTTCGGTCCTTCCCACTGCGCGCCTTCAAGCGCCGGAATCATGGCTTCGGGGAGCGTGTCACCGCCCGTCGCTTCAAGTCCGGCATGGAGCGCCTGCGCTGTGGCGAACCCGCACTCGGTGAACAGATCGGGGACGTCCTCGTAGACCTCGATGTGCTTCTCGACAAGCCAATCATTGATTTCAGTCTGCGGCGCGGTGTAGTGGTAGACGATCCAGCTTACATCGCCAAGATTCGCGGGCGTGGCGCTGACGCGGACGATGTCGTTCGAGTTGAACGCGCCAAGTACGACCATTTCATCGCGAACGCCGAACTCATCGAGCTGCTGGTAAAGCGTGACGGTGGTGTCACCCGCCCAAATCGGCAGCATGACGTCCGCGCCGCTTGCAAGAATCTGCTGGATGTAGGGCGTGAAGTCGGTGGTTTCCAGCGGGGCGTAGATTGTGTCCTGAACGAAGTTGATGCCAATTGCGCTGTAAATAGCCTCCAACCCTTCGGCTGAGGAGCGCCCGAATTCATAATCCGCCGCCAGAATCACGAAGTTATTGCCGAGGTTTTCTTGCGCATAAGTGGCGAAGGCGAGGAAGTCTTGGTTGGTGTTGCGGCAGGCGCGGAAGGTGTTGACGTTGAAGTTCGCGCCGGTGATTGCCGGGGATGCGCCGGGGGCGGCGAACAGGATCACGTCGTAATCGAGCGCCACCTGCTGGAGCGCGACGGTCACGCCGGAACTTGGCGCGCCGACGAGGATTTCGACGCCTTCCTGCTCGATCAGTTCGCGCGCTTGGCTGGCGGCGGTGTCGGGATCGCCTGCGTTATCGCGGACGAGCACTTCTACGGGGCGACCACCGGCGGTGACATCCGCCAGCGCCGCGTCGATGCTCTCATATTCCGACGGGTCGATCCCGGCGGCATAGAGCAGCCCAAGCTTGAAACCGTATTCGAGTTCGTAGCCATAGATCGTCAGCGCGCCCGACTGATCGGTCAGGACGCCCACACGCACGGTGTCATCCTGCGCGCTAAGGGCGCTCACGCCGAGCACCATGACGACCAGCAGCAGAAGCAATGCAGTTCTACGTAACATTTCTTGACCAACTCCTCTGAATCTGTCCAAGAATAGTTTGTGAGCGGCTGCGACTAGTGTGCCGCAGCAGCGAATCACCAGCACTACGCACCAATATGGGCGTGGAAATAAGTGTTGAACTCATCGGGACGCTCGATGAACGGCGTATGTCCGGTATCTTGCATGACGATTTCCCGGTATGTCCCGCCTCCTGCCGCGTATTTCTCCATCACGGCGCGTGTCTGGCTGACCATCGGCTGCGGCGGGTAAACGTCCGCGCCGGGCCAGCCGGGGATAACGCCGAGCGAGCCGAGCATGCCGACGCAGAACATTGAGCTGTCGGAGATGATTTGATCATGGCTGCCGCGCACCCACAGGATTGACGGTTTCGGTTCGATGCGATACAGGCGGCTGACATCGCCGACGTGTTTGGGTGACAGGGCGTTCGTCGGACCGCAGACACCGGGCGCGACGAAGGGCCAATTGGGCGACTGGACGAAATCGCCGGGGTAATCTTCCGTCCCGACGTGCCCCGAAAGCAGCGATGACAGCAGGTCTTCCTCGCGCGCTGGCACGAACGGCGGTTTCCAATAAAAGCTGTTCAAGACGATGCGCGGCGCGGTCTGCGGATTGTCTATACCGCGATCGCCTGCCGCCATGCGCTGTGCGAAACCGGCGTTGACGATGCCGCCGCCCGATCCGGCGAAGTCGTCGTAGTTCGGCGTGCCGTCGGCATCACGCGTGCCGCCATACCCGTAGGGCGAGCCGGGGCAGGCAACGGTCGCCGTCAGAAAGCGATCGGGATAGTTCATCAACAGCGTCCAGATGACAGAACCGCCGAGCGAGTGACCGGCGATGTGCGCCTTGTCGATGCCAAGCTGATCGAGCAGGGCGACCGCGTCGTCGGCGAGGTCGGAAAGCCCGCGCGTCGCGTCGATTTTCTTTGATGGATCGGCGTCGCCGTATGCGCGCTGATCGGGCGCGATCGCGCGGTAACCGGCAGGAAGCATTGTCATGATTTCTTCCCAGAAGGTCGCCGATGAGGCGTTCCCATGAAGGAACAGGACGGGGACGCCGTCATCTGCTCCGGCGAAGAGGACGCGAGTCGTCAGGCGAGGGGTTGTGATTGTTTTCGCTGTAACGCCGGGTAAAGTTGGAACAGGCATCATGTCATCCTCAAGGTGTACTCTACACTATAACCGTCAACGCAATTTAACGCCCATAGCGCTCGACAAGAACTTTCTTGTCGATCTTGCCGGGACCCGTCTTCGGCAGCATGTCAACAAAGACTACTGATTTCGGCACTTTGTATTTGGCGAGGCGCTCGCGCATAAACGCCAGCAAATCGTCGCCGTCGAGCGACTGCCCGCGTTTGCAGGCGACGACCGCGCAGCCGACCTCGCCCCACTTCTCGTCGGGGATGCCGATCAGCGCGGCTTCGGCAACGGCAGGGTGGGCGTGCATCACGCTTTCAACTTCCGACGGGTAGATGTTCTCGCCGCCGCTGATAATCATGTCTTTCAACCGTCCGACGATCGTGTAATAGCCCTCGTCGTCGCAGATCGCCAGATCGCCTGTGTGCAGCCATCCGTCGA
>JAEVZT010000256.1 GCA_023392115.1 Chloroflexota bacterium | reverse complement strand
CGATCACCCACACCAAGCGGACGCCGTCCTCAAGATAGACGCCGACTTTCTCGATCACGCGCGCGTAACGGTCGGTCGGCGAGATAATCTCGACCACCAGATCGGGGACGATCGTGAACGGGTGGGCTTTCCAGTCGGGGACTGCTTCAACGTAGGCGTTCCAGCGGTCGGCGCTGATGAACAGCAGATCGGGGACGCGCGCTCCTTTGACCCACTGACTGCTCTCGGTCAGGACGTAGGGGGTTTCGTAGAAAACCTCGCCAAGACGGTTTTGTGCAGCATACAGATGAAGCGGGATGAACAACGATCGGCTGATGGCATTGTGACCGGGCAGTACAGGACTCAAGCTGATCCGCTCCCCGTTGATGAGTTCGAAGGGGTGACGCCTGAACTGCGCGACGAATTGATTGATCGTCATCGGTGCTGTTGAAACCTGCGCGTTTGTCATCCCGTCCCTCGCACGCCTACACAGCTCCTATTATAACCTGATCGCACGCAACGCGGCGCGGTTGTTCGCCGTCCGCGTGTGGGGTACACTTCGCCGGTTGTTTTCCGTGACAGGGGCTGATCCCCTGACAGACAGAGGCGACCGGCAAGCGGCGATCAACGTGAAACGATTCGGCATTCACATAGCGGCGTTCGCCCTGTACTTCGGGATCGCCATCCTCATCACCTACCCGCTGATCACCCACTTTTCGACCCGGATGATCGGACATCCCTTCGGGGATGCCTATGAGTACACGCGCCATATCTGGTGGATCAACCACGCCTTGAGGACGGGACAGCCGATCTTCCAGCATCCGACACTCGTCTACCCGGACGGGCTGTCGGGCGCATGGCTGTGGGCGATTCCGCTGCAATCCTTCCCCGCGTGGTTGTTCCTGTTCTTCATGCCGCTGCCGGCGGCGTTCAACCTGTCGGCGCTGATCACGCTGGCGCTCAACGGCTGGGCGATGTTTGCGCTAACGCGAAGTAATGAGTCGAGAGTAATGAGTAATGAGTATGTTCTTGGCTCTACTCATTACTCAGCACTCAGCACTCAGCACTCAGCACTTCCATCTCATCACTCATCACTTATCGCCGGTCTGGTCTTCATGCTCTACCCGACGATGCAGGGACATCTCGCGGCGGCGCACACCGGCTTGCTCGTCCTTTGGGGCGTGCCGCTCTACGTCCTCATGCTGCTGCGCCTGCGCGACACCCGCGTGCGGAAACGCGCTCCACGAGCGATCATCCTCGCCGGCGGTTTCTTCCTCGCCGCGTCGATGTGGGGCAGCATCCTTCAGGTGATCTTCGTCGTCGCTCCGCTGACGCTGGCGTTCGTCGTCTGGCTGTTGGTCGAGCGCGACTGGACAACCCTGCGCCGATCGCTGCTGCTGTGGATCGCCGGTGCGGTGTTCGCCGCGCCGTTCGTGATCCCGGTACTGCTCGAAGCCCTGACCGTACCGGCTGCCGTGCAAGAAGGGACGGTACGCTACAGCGCGTCGGCGCTGGCGATCGTCTCGCCATCGTTCATGAATCCGGTCTTCAGTGCGCTCGATTACCCGCATCAAGTCCTCGGCGTCGATCCGTTTGAGGGCGCGGCATATATCGGCATCATGCCGGCGCTGCTGGTGATCGTCGGCATCGTCAAGCGGCGCTCGGCGCGCCCGTGGCTGATCGCCGCCGCAGTCGCGTGGCTATTCTCGTTGGGTCCCCTGCTCAAATTGTTCGACGCGCCGCTGGTGGCGCGAGTCAGCGGCTACGCGACGTCGATCACCCTGCCGTGGGCGCTGCTCCAAGACCTGCCGATCATCAACATCACGCGGACGCCGGCGCGCTTCAACTTCGCCGTCGGTTTCGTCGTCGCACTGCTGGCGGGGTACGGCGCGGCGGTATTCTACAAACATGTCCGCCCGCGCTGGATCAAGGCGGTCGCCACGCTGATCGTCATGGGGCTGATCGCCTTCGAATATCAGCTCTTCTTCCCCCTGCCGACTGTCAGCGGCATCGTCCCTGAGCCGATACGCGCGCTGGCGGGGCGCGGCGACATTCGAGCCGTCGTCAATATCCCAAGGCATCCGCTGACCGACAAGGACGCCATGTTCCTGCAAACCGGACACGAACACCCGTTGATCGGCGGGCACATCACGCGCGAGACGCCGGTCGATCCGGCGAAGGCGTGGCTGCTCGAACGCACGCTCGACCCGGCGCTGCTCGACGCGGCACAGGTCGACATCGTCATCCTGCACAAGGAATGGGCGGACGCTGAAGGCGTCACCGAAGCCTTCACGCGCGGGCAGCTCGGCGAGCCGTTTTACGAGGACGAGACGATCGCGGCGTGGGAACTGCCCGCCTACGGGGGCGATCCCCCCGGTTTCCTGTGGATCGCGAACATGCCCGACGAAGTGACCGACGGAGGGAGCGTGTATTTCTATGCGCCCGAAGCCGGGGAAGTCATCCTCAACGGGCGAATCTACGGCGCGGGGCGGTCGGCGGCGCTCTACCTCGACAACAACCTGCTCGTGTCGTGGACAGTGAACCGCGATCAGGGCTGGAACGTGCCCGTGCGCTTTGACGCGCCCGGCTACCACACAATTACCCTGCGCGTCGAGCCGCCATGCCCGTCGAACGTCGATCCGGCGCTGCGCTGCCGCCCGCTGTCCGTCGAAAGCGTCTCGCTTGACGACTATCGCCCTTTCAGAAACCGCTGAGGGTGGGTTAAATTGATGCCCATGCGAAATCGACCCGTGCTCATTCATCTCGCCGCGTTCGGCTTCTACCTGCTGGTCGCCGCAATCATCACCTACCCGCTGATCGTCAACCTGCCGTCGGTGCTGGTCGGATTCGTCCACGGCGACGGTTACGAGATGGCGCATCACATCTGGTGGTTCAAACACGCCGTACAAACGGGGCAGCCGCTTTTCTACCAGACGATGCTCGGCTACCCGAACGGCATGGAAGGCGTGACGCTCTGGTCGAACCCGCTCCAGTTCTTTCCGGCGTGGCTGCTGGCGTTCGTCCTGCCGCTGCCCGCCGCCGCCAATATCACCATCCTGCTGACGCTCGCGCTCAACGGCTGGGCGATGTTTACGCTAGTTAGGAGTGCTGAGTACCGGGTACTGAGTACTGAGGAAGAAGTGCTGAGTGCTGGGCAAACAGAACCCCCTCCCCAACCCTCCCCCGAATTCAGGGGAGGGAGAACGCAAGGACTCTTTCACCCCTCCTTGAATTCGGGGAGGGGAGGCGAGCGCAGCGAGCGGGGGTGGGGTCAAACAGCCTCTGCGTTAGCAGGTGACAAGGCGTTGGGAATGGGGTCATTCTTGCCGCCGTTGGTTGCCGGACTGATCTTCATGCTCTACCCGACGATGCAGGGACATCTCGGCGCGGGGCACGCGGGATTGATGGTGCAGTGGGGCGTGCCGATCTACGTCTACGCGCTGCTGCGCCTGCGCCGTCCAGACGCGGGCTGGCGGACGATTGTGCTGGCGGCGCTCGGCGTCGTCCTCAGCGCTGCCGGACACACGCTGCAAGTGATTTACGTCGTCATGCCTCTGACCGCGCTCTACGGGCTGCTGCTGATCGCCCGCCGCGAGTGGGTCGCCTTGCGCCGGACGGTGATCGCCGTCCTGATTGGGGCGCTCGCGCTGGCGATCTTCTTGATTCCGGTCGCGGCGGCGACCTTCGGCACGTCCGCCTACGTCGACGAGGGCGGCATGGTGCGCTACAGCGCCGATTTGCTGGCGATCGTCACGCCGTCGTTCTTCCACCCCCTGTTCGATCAATTCGAGTACACGCACCGCGTCTTGGGCGTCAACCTCGACGAGGGCGCGGCGTACATCGGCATCGTCGCGGCGATCCTGTCGCTGATCGCCGTGATCCGGGTCAAAGCGGCGCGCTGGTGGCTGATCGTCGCGCTGGTGGCGTGGGTGCTGTCCTTGGGACCGCTGCTCAAGGTGTTCGACCAGCCGGTCGCGCTGACGGTCGATAGCAACCGCAGCTACGTCACGCTGCCGTTCGCCCTGCTCGCCGAGCTGCCAGTCTTCAACCTCGCGCGCACGCCGGGACGCTTCAACTTCACGCTGGCGCTGGCGGTCGCGGCGATGGCGGGTTACGGCGCGATGGTTGTCTGGCGCTGGATTCGCCCCAAGCCGCTGCGCCCCGTCCTCTTTGGCGGGCTGATGGCGCTGATCGCCTTCGAATACCAGACGTTCTTCCCGCTGCCGACCATACAGGCGGCGATCCCCGAAGCTGTCCGCGCCCTGTCGGAACGCGAGGACGTGCGCGCCGTCTTCGGCGTGCCGTGGGATAACCTCGTCGCGGCGAAATACGATCTCTACCTGCAAACCGCCCACGAGCGCCCGCTGATCGCGGGACACGTCACGCGGCGGACGCCGGTCAGCCCCGCGCGCCTGAGCCTGCTCGAAACGCTCGACCCAACCCTGCTCGATTCGGCGGGAGTTGACGTGGTTATCGTCCACCGGGAACAGGATGACGGCTCGCTCGAAGTGCTGGCGCGCGATCAACTCGGTGAGCCGTTCTACGAGGACAGACAGATCGCCCTGTTCGAAACGCCCGATTCCGGCGACATGCCGCCGTTCCTCGCCCTGCCGACCGAACAAGAACGGATCGAAGCGCGCGCCGACTCCTACGTCTACGCGCCGGAAAGCGGCTGGGTGACGCTGTCGGCAAGGCTCGGCGGCGACGGGCGCGACGTGACGCTGCTGCTCGACGACACGCCGGTTCACGCGTTGACGGTCGACGGTGACACGCCGATCCGCGTCCCGCTGCCGGTTCGGGCGCGCGATTTTCGGACGATCACGCTGGCGCTCGATCCACCTTGCCCGCTGACGACCGATCCGTCGCTCGAATGCCGCGCCGTCGAAATTGCCGACCTGACGCTCGAATTCACAAACGTCCCTGAAGATCGCGCCGTCTTCGCCTTTGAACATGGCGTGCGCCTCGACCGCTGGTACGTGCCCGAATCGGCGCGGGCTGGCGAGAATCATCTCCCGGTGTGGTTGAGCTGGTCGTTTCAGGAGGCGCGCGCGGAACACGACATTCGCTTCGTCCATCTGATCGACGCGGCAGGCGAACTTGTCGGTCAGCAGGACATCACGCTCGGCGTCCGCGAAGCCGGAACGCGGTGGGCAGAGCAGGTCGACATTATGCTGCCCGCCGATCTGCCGCCGGGGGAGTATCAGGTCTACGCCGGATGGTATCTCTACCCCGATATCGTCAATTTCTGCGTCATCAATGACCAGACCGGCGCGTGTGGCGCAAACGAAGCCCTGATCGGGACGGTGAGGGTGGGCGGTGAATAGGGAACAGGTCACGGGATACTCGTTTTCCGCGCATCCTGTGTCATAATATGTACAGTTAGATTACGCTTGGAGTGTTCAAGGGAGCAAAGGATGAACTCACAGAGTCCAGCGCGCCAGCTCATTGCCGCCGCCTTCTTCGTCGCCGCGCTGTTCGTCGCCATGAACCGCGTCGTCGAGTCCGCGCCGTTTGGCGATTGGTGGCTGGCAATCGTCCTGTTCGTGATCGGTGCCGCATTCCTGCTGCTGGATCGCTATGGCTTCCGGCTCAACGCGCCCGCGCCGGAGTTCGATCTACCGGACGACGATTACGGGCGTGCCCTGCCGGTTGGCGGCGTCCGCACCTACCGCGTCAGCGAGATCGCGCCGGTCAGCCCGGAGA
>JAEVZT010000214.1 GCA_023392115.1 Chloroflexota bacterium | reverse complement strand
CGTTCCACTGCCCGACGAAATTGAGGCGGCGCGCGAACGGCTCGGTACGGACGGCTTTATCGCCTACTCCGCCTGCACACTCGACACCGATCTGTCGGCGACCGTCGCGCGGTTGATGGCGGATGTCGCCGCCGAATACGGTGTACCCTTCCGCGTCTATGACGAGCAAATGGACGCCGGTCAGCAGGTGGAGGACATTGATCAGATGGTTGGCGAAGGCGCGGAAGCGGTCATCGTCTGCCCACTGAACGCGACAAGCGTGATCCCGGCGACGCGCGACCTGCACGAGGCGGGCATTCCTGTCGTCGCCTTCAGCTCGCCGCTGGCGGACACCGCTTTCGCCGTTGAGATTGCGAATGAAGAACTCGGGCGGTTGGTGGGCGGCTACGCCGGGCAGATCATTAACGAAGAACTCGGCGGCAGCGCCGACGTCATCATCCTCGCGCTGCCCGAAGTAGTGACGTCTGACGAAATCGTCGCCGGCATGCGTGGCGGTTTGGAAGCAGCAGCGCCCGAAGCAGTCATCACTGGCATTTATCGCGGTTTGACGCGCGAAAACAGCCAAGAAGTGGTCTTTGGTTTACTAGCGGAAGGCGAAAGGTTTGATATAATATTATGTGTAAACGATGCTGCCGCATTTGGAGCTATCGCTGCACTTGAAGCGGCTGGTTTTGCCCCAGACTCAATCCCCATCGTTAGTATTAATGCGGAAGCTTTGGCGCGGCAGTACATCCGCAATGGGCGGTTCATCCGCGCATCGGCAGCAATCAATCGGGAAATGCTTGCACGGGCAGCAGTTAACGCAGCAGTAAAAATGCTTGGCGGTGGTACCCTACCACGCTCGGCGGTTGTCCCCCCCGGTGAGCTTATCACAAGCGAAACAATCGCGGAAACTAGCTTACCATAGACAATAGAGACACATGGCTGAATACCACACGCAAATCAGCAATTTTGTCATACAAGAATTGATCGGGCGAGGTGCGGCTGGCGATGTCTACCGCGCCTACCAGCCGTCGATGCAGCGCGAGGTCGTGCTGAAGATCATCCGGCTTGAACCGGCGTCCGAAGACGGCAGCTCGCCCGTCCAACACTTCAAACGCGAAGCCGACGTGATCGCCCGGCTTGAACACCCGTCGATCGTGCCGGTCTACGAAACGGGCGTCGTTGACGACGACCGGGGTTATATCGCCCTACGCTGTATGCGCGGCGGGTCGCTGGCGGCGCTGCTGAAAACAGGACCGCTGTCGCTGAGCCGTGCGGTCAGGATGTTCACGCAGCTGGCGAGCGCGCTCGATTACGCCCACAGCCGCGGCGTCATCCACCGCGACATCAAGCCGAGCAATGTGCTGCTTGACGAAGGCGGCAACGCCTATCTGGCGGATTTCGGCTTGGCGAAACTCTTGAGCAGCTCGCTTGAATGGTCGCATCAGGGCGGCTTGATCGGGACGCCGCTGTACGCCTCGCCGGAACTCCTGCTTGACTGCGATATCGACAGCCGGTCGGACATTTACTCGCTTGGCGTCGTGCTTTATCACGCCCTCGTCGGGCGTCCTCCGTTCCAAGCAACCGAAAACGGGCTGATGGCACTAATCTACCATCAGGTCAACGACCCGCCGCCGCCGCCGCGCACGTTCAATCCCTCAATCCCACCCGCCGCCGAGGCGGTGCTTCTGAAGGCACTGGCGAAAAACCCGGCGCAGCGTTACTCCAACGCAACCGAGATGATGCGCGAACTCGCCGCTACCTCAAGCGGGACAACCAGCACGTCGGAACTCAAGCTGCCCGCCGTCATGCGCCAGCCCCGTTCGCGCCTGATCGTCGGCTTTGTTGGATCGCTGATCACCGTCATCTTGCTCGCGCTGGGGTTCACGCGTGCTGCCCCATCCCCCGTCAAGCCGCCAAACATTCGCGCCGGGGTGATCGGCAACCTCGACAACGCCGAACCCTCCCCCGATGAGGTTCGCCAAGCAGCTGCGCGCATGGGCGCGAGCGGCTTCATCGCCTATCTCGCCTGTGAGACAAATGCCGAGTATGTCGAGCGAATGCTTCAGCAAATGACACGCAGGGCGTTCGATTACGGCTTTGACCTGCGCGTCTACAACGCGCATATGGATCGCTATTCACAGGCGGCGCAGATCGAGCAGGCGCGTTTAGAAGGCGCGAAGGCGCTGATCCTGTGTCAGGTTGACCCGACGCTGCTGCATAGTGCGCTCGAAGCTGTGCATCAAGAGGGCGTGCCTGTCGCGTTCATCACCCCCTCGTCAATCCCTTACGGCGTCGGCATTGAGCTTCTCGACTATAGCAGCGGCTACGCCCTCGGCGAGGCGGCAGCGCAGTGGATCAACGATCACATGGACGGTGAAGCGAACATCGTCCTTGCGTACTACGCGCAGGCTGAAGGCGTTGAGTCGATCCTTCAGGGGATGGAAGACAGCGTGCGACAGTACGCGCCCAACAGCACGATTGTCGCGCGGATGGACGGCGCGTCGCGCGCTGACGGAGCAGCGATCGTCCAGCAGCTCGTCGATGATGGCACGTCGTTCGACATGATCGTGTCTGTCAGCAACACGCTGACAATGGGCGCTGTTGATGGGCTGGCTCGTGCAGGCGTTGATCCCGACTCGGTCGCCGTCGTCGGCACGATTGCCGAAGACGAGGCGCTCGGATACATCGACGACGGCTACTTCCTGCGCGCCGGCAAGAACATCGACGTGGAACAGCTTGGTCGCGCGAGCGTGCAGGCAGTCGTGAAACTGCTGGGCGGCGGCAGCGTACCGCAAACCCTGCTCCTACCCGTTGGCGACATTATTACCGCTGAATCGTCCGGCTAACTCCGCGCCCGTGGGGTATAATGTCCTGCTGTTGCACGGTTTACAGGGAAGGCAACAGGCAGGATGGAAAAACGCAAGCGCGACCTCGTCGTACCGGAGATGCGTGAACGGCTGCGCGCCAACCGTGAAGGTAAGCTCGCGCCGGCGCAGTGGATCGACATGATCGTTCAGCCGCTGATCCCGCTGCTGCTGCTGCTCGCGCCGGTGCTGCTCGTGTTCGGCGTGCGCATGGTCGCGCTGGTGCGCTTCCTGCCACTGCTGATTGTGATCGTCGCGCTGATTCTCGCCATCCCCGCCGTTTTGCGCGCCCGCCGCTACGCCCGTGCGCCGGTGCATTTCGGACGGCTGTACGCGGGAGTCGCGCAGAACGCATGGTGGGCATTCTGGAAACCGCCGGTCTTCTACACGGCGGCTGACGAACCGTTCCCGTTCAAACGCAAGCTCGCGCCGTCGCTGCCCCTGCGCATCGACCGCGAATATCTCGTCTATTACCTCGAAGAGCCGGATGGGCGCGTCTTACTGAGCGCCGCGCCCGCCGATCACGAAGAAGCTGACTCGTGGCTGCCGACTGAAACCTTCGACCGGCGCTTCAACCAGCGGGCGAAATAGCCGCGCCACCTCAACAAAATTTGACAGATTTTTTATGTTATTCCGACGTGATTCTGATACTGCCCGCCTAGGATCGAATATAGATTGTAATCCTAAAGGATAGCTGATTAGGAGGATAATCATGGCGAATAGTATCACACGTTGGAATCCCTTCCGCGAGATGGCGGCAATGCAGAACATGATGGATCGCTTCTTCGAGGATTGGCGTCCGTTCGTGGAAGAGGGGCGGCAAACCGGCAACCTGCTTGCCATTGACGTACACGAGGACGAAAACAGGTACACCGTCTCGACGGAGCTGCCGGGCGTGAAGCCGGAGAACATCAACATCCGTCAGGAAGGCGAGTACCTGCTGATCGACGCAGAAATTCCTGAGCACACGTCCGAGCGCGAAGGCGAGCGCTCGCTGATCAAGGAACGCCGCTACGGTCGCTTCACGCGCCGCCTGCGCCTGCCGCAGAACATCGACTTCCCGAACGCCGATGCCAATTACGAGGACGGCGTCCTGACCCTGACGCTGCCCAAGTCGCCGGAGGCGCAGCCGCGCACCATCACCGTCAAGGCGCGTTCGAGCAATGGGCATCAGCAGTAAGCGAAACGCGAACGGCAGCGGCGGCTAAAAGCCGCCGGCTGCTCGATAAAAAGCCCGCTCAAGCGGGCTAACCTGCCCCGTTCACGGGGCTTTTTTTCGTCAGCCTGATGCTTTCAGCGTCAGGCGGCAAAGCAGTGCACGTCCATTCACCACTCGTTGCGTCGGTCTAGCGCCTACACCGTCGCCAGCGCCTCTGCCATCAAGTCGCCGAGCTGGGTAGGATTGAGCGCGACGCGCACGCCCGCGCTCTGCAGCGCGTCCATCTTCGCCTGCGCCGTCCCCTTCGAGCCGGAGATGATCGCCCCCGCGTGACCCATCTTGCGACCGGGCGGCGCCGTGACTCCGGCGATGTAGGCGACGACCGGCTTCTTCATCTCGCGGCGGATGTATTCAGCCGCTTCTTCTTCCTGCGACCCGCCAATCTCGCCGATCATGATCACGGCTTGCGTCTCCGGATCGGCTTCAAACGCCTGTAAGCAGTCGATGAAGCTCGTGCCGGGTACCGGATCGCCGCCGATGCCGACGCACGTCGTCTGCCCGATGCCCTTCTGCGTCAGCTCGAAGATCGACTGGTACGCCAGCGTCCCCGACCGGCTGACGATCCCGGCAGGACCGCCGGGCGTGGCGACGTTCGTCGGCGTGAAGCCGATGTTGCACTTGCCCGCGCTCAGAATGCCGGAACAGTTCGGACCGAGCAGGCGCGTATTCGGGAAGTCGCGCTTGAGGCGGTTGTAGACTTCCGCCTGCTGATGCATCGGGACGTGTTCGGTCACGCAGACGATGAACGGGACGCCACCTTCCGCCGCTTCCATGATGGCATCGGCGGCAACGCTCGCCGGTACGATGATGAATGAGGCGTTCGCGCCTTCCTTCTCGACGGCTTCGCGGACGCTGGCGTAAATCGGGATGCCTTCGACGTCCGTCCCGGCTTTCTGCGGGTTCGTCCCGGCGACAATGTTCGTCCCATACGCGCGGTTGAGCAGACCGTAGTAGCGCCCCTGCCGCCCCGTTAGCCCCTGCACGACGACACGGGTGGTTTCATCTACGAAAATCGACATGGTTATCTGCCTCCAGCCAGTTCAACCGCTTTACGCGCCGCATCGAGCATCGTCGGCTGCAAGATCAAACGTCCTGCCGCCCCTTGCGCGAGGATTTCATGCCCCTCTTGCGCGTTCGTGCCATCGAGCCGCACGATCAGCGGCGCGTGCAGTTCGACGCGGCTCAGAGCTTCGACGATCCCGCGCGCGACTTCATCACCGCGCGTCACGCCGCCGAAGATATTAATCAAGATCGCCTTGACGTTCGGATCGGTGTTGATGACCGTCAGCGCGTTGGCGACAACTTCGGCATTCGCCCCGCCGCCGATGTCGAGGAAGTTGGCAGCGCTGCCGCCGACCTGCGTCACCGTGTCGAGCGTGCTCATCGCCAGCCCCGCGCCGTTGGCGATAATGCCAACCGTGCCGCTCAAGCCGATGTACTGCAAGCCTTTTTCCTTCGCCAGCCGCTCGCGCTCGTCGGTGACTTCCGCGCCGCCAAATTCGCCCCATTCAGGATGCAGCGGCGCGGCGCTGTCATCAAGTGACACCTTTGCGTCGAGCGCATACACGCGCCCATCTTTCGACAGGATCAGCGGGTTGATTTCGACGAGATCGGCGTCACCGCGCACGAAGCAGTCGTACAGTCTGAGCAGGATGCTGACCGTGCCCTCGAACGCTTCGGGATCAAGGTTGGCGCGCCGCACCCAGTCGCGGGCGGTTTCCTCGCTCAAGCCGTCGATCGGGTTGATGTGCAAACGCGCGATCGCCTGCGGGTCTTCCTCCGCCACCTGCTCGATGTCAACGCCGCCCTTCGCCGACAGCATGCCCAGATACTGCTTGGCGCTGCGGTCGAGCGTGAACGAGGCGTAGTATTCGCGGGCGATGTCTGACGCGCTTTCAACCCACAGGCGGCGAACGGTGTGCCCTTTGATGTCCATGCCGAGGATGTTTCCCGCGTGCAGACGGGCTTCGTCGGCGTTCTGCGCCAGCTTGATGCCGCCCGCCTTGCCGCGCCCGCCGACCTGCACCTGCGCCTTGATCACCACCGGATAGCCGATGGCGTCGGCGGCAGCGACGGCGGCGTCGACCGTCTCCGCGACCTCGCCGCTCGGTACGGGGATGTCAAAGCGAGCAAAATACTGTTTGCCCTGATATTCGAACAGATCCAAAGAAGACCTCCTATAGGCAGTCAGCGGTAGGCGACCTACAGCCGCGCGGAAAGCCAATTGCCAAGTATCCATAACACGACGTGAATCAGTTGGTCGAAATTATGCCGTATCGTGAAATCATTCGCAAAAGTGCATAAGCAGCCGAAAGCGTAGGGAAAGCGTTGATTGCGGCGCACGACTCACCATGTTATTTTTGCGCCGAATTTCACGGATTAATACGATGCACAAGCGTTTTCTGGCGCTGGCGACGCTCATCTTACTAACGGCATCGTTCTTGCGCCTGTGGCAGCTCGCAACCTATCCCCCCGGACCTCACTACGACGAAGCGGTCTACCTACTGATCTCGCGCAGCATTGCCTTCGGCGGCGCGCGCTTCTTTCCGATGGTTGAAGCCTATCAGGGGCGCGAAGTGCTGTATATGTACCTCAACGCGCCGATGCTCCACCTGATCGGCGACAGCGTTTTCACCCTGCGCGTCACCAGCGCCTTTTGCAACCTGATCACCGTCGCCGCGTCAATCGCGCTCGGTCGGCTGATGTTTCGCGGGCGGCGCGGCTGGATCGTCGGGCTGGCGATCGGCGTGCTGATCGCGCTCTCGTTCCCGCAGGTCTGGCTGGCGCGTCAGGCGTTCCGCGCCGTGACGCTGCCGATGTGTCAGGCGCTGGCGCTGGCGTTCCTGTGGCGCGGGCTGCGCGTCCCCCGGCGTGACTGGCTGTGGCTGGCGATCGGCGGCGCGTTCGCCGGACTAGCGCTCTACACCTACAACTCTTCGCGGCTGTTCCCGCTGTGGCTGCTGATCGCCGCGCTCGTGCTGCTGATCGCCGACCGGGCGAACTGGCGCGCGCGTCTGCGTCAGGGGTTCATCTTTTTCGGCGTGCTGGCTATCGTCGCCGCGCCAATGGCAGTTTACGCCGCCCAGCGTCCTGACGTCTTTTTCGGGCGTCTGACGGAAGTCACGCAGCCCGAAACGTCGATCAGCCTGTGGG
>JAEVZT010000215.1 GCA_023392115.1 Chloroflexota bacterium | reverse complement strand
CCGGCGAGGCGCGAAAGCTTCTGAATGTACTCGCGCCACGTCGGCGACGGATCGGGCGTGGCGTTGAATGCCTGATTGGCTGCGGCGGGGTGATCGCCGCACAGGAAGAGCAGGTCAACCACGTCGTCAATGTAAATCGGGTACATCGAGCCGTGACCGTCGCCGAGCCATGGAGTCGGGTTGCGGCGTGCCAGTTCGAACATCAGCTTTGTCCACATCGCGCTGCGCGGACCGTAGATCATGCCGGGTCGGATGATGGTGTAGGACATGCCGTAGCGCGCGCAGACTTCGCGGACGATCGTTTCTGCCTGCGCTTTCGTGACGGCGTAGGGGAACGCGCCGGGGGCGAGCGGCATATCCTCGGTCACGTCGACGGTATAGTTGTTGCCGTAAACGGCGATCGTGCTGACGTGGACGAGGCGCTTGACACCGGCTTCGCCCGCCGCCGTGGCAATGTTCCGCGTCCCATTGAGGTTGACGGCAAGCTGGGTTTTCACGTCGTCGAAGGCTGCGGCAACGTGATAGACGACTGAACAGCCGTCAACGGCGCGGCTTACCGCCTCGGCGTCGGTGATGTCGCCGTGCGCGACCTCGATGTCGCTGCGGAGATACTGCGCCTTTTTCGGCGAGCGCACGAGCGCCCGCACGCGCGCGCCCTGATCTGCCAGCTTAAGCGCCAGCGTTCCGCCGAGAAATCCTGTTGCCCCTGTGACTAAGACCTGCTGACCTGAGAGCGGCATGTCGCACTCACTCCTGACTCGGCTCTATGCCAGAGCTGCCCGACGTTACTGAGGTTCCGGCTGCAATTTCCGTGACCGGTTCTTCGCGGAACTGCATGTTGTACAGGCGCGCGTAAGTGCCAGCGAGCGCCATCAACTCGTCGTGGCTGCCGAGTTCGATCAGGCTGCCTTTTTCCAACACGGCGATCCGGTGGGCGATGCGCACCGTGCTCAGGCGGTGGGCGATGATGACTGTCGTCCGCCCCTGCATCAGCCGCGCCAGTGCTTCCTGAACCTCGTGCTCGCTCTCGCTGTCGAGGCTCGACGTGGCTTCGTCGAGCAGCAGGATGCGCGGATCTTTGAGCAGCGCGCGGGCGATTGAAACGCGCTGGCGCTGACCGCCGCTCAAACGGATGCCGCGCTCGCCGACGATTGTCTGGTAGCCGTCGGGCAGTTCCGTGATGAAGTCGTGGGCGTTCGCCGCCTTTGCCGCTTCGATGATTTCGGTTTCGCTCGCGTCGAGCCGCCCGTAGCGGATGTTCTCGTAGATCGTCCCGCCGAACAGCAGCGTTTCCTGCGGCACGATGCCAATCTGTTCGCGCAGGCTGTGCTGAGTCAGGGCGCGCAGGTCGATGCCGTCAACGCAGATGCGCCCGCGCGTCGGGTCGTAGAAGCGCGGGATGAGGTTAAACAACGTGCTCTTGCCCGCGCCGCTCGGACCGACCAGCGCGAGGATTTCGCCGGGCGCGATGTCAAGGTTGATGGTATGAAGCACTTCCTGCCGCGGCTCATAGCTGAAGGACACGTCCTCGAACGTGATGCGCCCCTCGACGCGATCAATGGCTTTTGCGTCGGGGGTGTCGACGATTTCGGGCTGCTCGATAAGGATTTCAAACACGCGCTTGGTCGCGCCGAGCGCCTGCTGGAACTGCGTATAAAGGCTCACCAGCGAGGCGAGGCTTCCGGCAACCGTCAAGCCGTAGATCAAGAAGGCGATCAGTTCGCCACCGGTCAGCCTACCTTCGAGGGCTTCGCGCCCGCCGAACCACAGGATCACCGCCAGCCCACCGAAGCCGATGAAGCTGACGACCGGTCCGAGCAGCGAGCGCACGCGCAGCGCATAGACGGCGACGCGAAACGCCCGTTGGATCGCTTCGTTAAAGCGGTTGGTTTCGAACGGCTCGCGGACGAAGCTCTTGACCTCGCGGATGCTCTGGATGACCTCGCTTGACACCGTGATCGCCTGCGCGACCTCGTCCTGAATTTCTTCGCTGGCGCGGCGGATGACCATGCCGAACACTGCGCCGAGCGCGCCCATCAGCGGGGCGAGGACGAGCACAAACAGCGTCAGCCGCCAGTTGAGGACGAACATGACGACGATGGAACCGAGCGCGATCAACCCCTGTTGAAGCAGGGTGTTGATATTGCTGGTCAGGACGACGCCGATCATCGACACGTCGCTCGTCAGGCGGGAGATCAGTTCTCCGGCGCGGCGGCGGGTGAAAAAGCTGAGCGACTGCCCGAGCAGGTGCGTGTACAGGTCAGTCCGAAGGTCGATGACGATCCGTTCGCCGATATAGTTGAGGGTGTACGTCTCGACAAGCGTCGACAGCGAACGGATCAGGAAGACGATCAGCAGCACGACCGTCACCTGATTGAGCAGTTCAAGGTTGTTGTCGATCAACACCGAGTCGACCACGCGCTGGATTACCGCCGGGAAGACGAGACTCAGGAGCGAGCTGACGATCAGGGCGACGAAGGCGAGCGCCAAACCGCCGACATAGGGACGTAGGTAGCCGAGCAGCCGCCGCCACTGGACGGGAACGTCAGGCGTTTCTCTGTAAAGCGGGGACGACTTGCGCCGCGAACCGCGAAACATCATCGTGGTTGGTGTCCAATTCTCAAGAAATCCACGCGCACAATATTACCGCGCGCCTCATAAGCTGCTACGTCTCAACAGCGGGCAGGCGGAACTCAAACGTGCTTCCCATCCCGGGGCTGCTGCTGACGCTGATGCTGCCGCCGTGACGGTCGAGGGCGCGGCGCACGATCGATAAGCCGACGCCGCCGCCGGATAGGGCGCGCACGCGCTCGTCGCGCGACCGGAACATGCGGTCGAAGATCAGGTCGATTTCATCGTCGGCGATGCCGATACCCTGATCGGCGACCGAGCAGCAGACTTCACCGGCGTCGCTCCATGCGCGAACCGTGACGACCTGATCTGGTTCGGAATACAACACGGCGTTGCGCAGCAGGTTGTCGATGACGAGGCGTAGTTGAGCAGGGTCGCCGAGCGCCGGCGACAGCGGCGTTTGCACCGACACCTCCACTGAGATGCGTCCTTCCTGTGCCATCGGTGCTAACGCATCAACAGATGCCGCGATCACGTCTTGCAGCGCGACCGGCTGACGGTTGAGCGGCATCC
>JAEVZT010000096.1 GCA_023392115.1 Chloroflexota bacterium | reverse complement strand
TTGAAGTTGTTGATCGCCCGTTCCCTTTCACCCATCGCCAGCCGCGCCAGCCCGCCGTAATAAAACGTTTCCTCGACGTACTGACCGCCGCCATCGTTCAGGTTCGCCTGCGCCAGCGCGATCACATCCTCATACCGCCCAACCTGCAAATAGGTTTCGAACGGTCCGAACTGATACCACATCATACGCCATGGCAAGCCCTCGCCGACGTTGCGCGACTGATCGTAGGCAACTTCAGCTTCAGCGTACATTCCCAGCCCGGCAAAGTTCGTCCCCATGTTGAACCACGCGAACGGATCAACAGGGTTTGCCGTCGCTTCGGCGCGCGCGGCTTCGAGCGCGTTGATCCAATTCTGGCGTTCGTCGGCGTCGTCGCCGAGCAGCGCGAGCATTTCGGCTTCGCGCGCGGCATCGTAGAGGACGATGTACAGACGGTTGAAGTGCCGCCAGTAGGTTTCAATGTGATCGTATGTATACGCCAGATTCGGTCCATCGTAGCTGTCGTGGGTGTAGAGCACGCCCTGCGCGTCGTCATAGCCGATGACCAACAGGTAATGCCCCATCCAGCCGAGATTTTCGCCCGGCGGGTCGTAACCCGCTTCGATCAAGACCGGGAAGTTGTTCGACACCAGCAGCTTGATCAGCTCAAGCGTGCCACCTTGACGAATGAGCGCGCGCGTCGTCCCAGCCAACTGCGCGTTGACGTACTCCGCCATCTGCCAAGGGCTAACATTCTTGTCCTCAGTGTTCGGTTTGAGCCACTGCGCCGCCGGGTACTGATCGGCTTCATAGCCGAAGTAGGTCAAGCCCATCGTCAGCGTCGCCGGACCGCAGTTGTTCCAGTCCTGATAAATATGCTGAATCCCGTTGAGCTGGTACGACGGCGGCACGTCCGCGACCGCTTCTTGCGCCGACGCCGACATCGTTCCTACCAGCAGCAGCACAACAATCAGCGCCAGTCGTGCCGGCGTTAGTTTCACAACCTTCATTGTTCCTCGCAGCAATCTTGCTCTTTCAGCGTGCGCCCTATTATACCTGTTTGTGGGGAACGATTCCTCTACGAATATCCGACGATGACTTGTCGCAGCCCTTAACCTTTCGTTATATAATTGGAGCGACAGGGGTGTTCAAGGAATCTTCTCCAACATGCAGCTTGACCATTATGTGGGCAAACAAGTCGACGACTTCACCATACAGGAGAGGATCGGACAGGGTGGTATGGCGACGGTATATCGCGCCTTCCAACCGTCGGTGAACCGCTCCGTTGCCCTCAAAATCATCTCGCTCAACCCCAATCAGGGCGAAAGGGACGAGTTTCGCTCGCGTTTCGCGCAAGAAGCGAAAGTCATCGCCTCGCTTGAACACATCCATATCCTGCCGATCTATGATTACGGCATTGTCAGCAACGAACTCGCCTATCTAGCGATGCGCCTGCTGCGCGGCGGATCACTTGCAGACCTGCTGTTGGATGGACCGCTCGACCTCGAACGTGCCGCCGACATCTTCACCCAGATTGCGCGCGGGCTGGCTTACGCCCACAGCAAGGGCGTCATTCACCGTGACCTCAAGCCGAGCAACATCCTGCTCGACGACGCCGGCAACGCCTACCTGACCGACTTCGGCTTGGCGAAGATGATGGAGAGTTCGCTCCAGCTGACCAAGACCGGCAACATCGTCGGCACGCCGATCTACATGTCGCCGGAGCAGCTTCGCGGCGACCCGATCGACCGTCGTTCGGACATTTACAGCCTCGGCGGCATCCTGTATCACATGCTCGTCGGACGCCCGCCGTTCGAGGCGTCGGAAACGAACATGGTGTCGGTCATCTACCAGCACCTCGAAAAAGAGCCGCCGCCGCCGAGCACGCTGAACCCTGCCATCCCGCACGTCGTCGAGCAGGTCGCGCTCAAGGCGCTGGCAAAGAATCCCGACGACCGTTATGCAACGGCGACCGAAATGGCGGACGCGCTTAACACGGCGCTTGGGCGCAAGCTGAGCACGTCGAGCTATCCAGCTGTCCGCATGGACGAACGGCGGGCGCTCGCCGAGAAGTCGCGGGTACAGAGCCGCCTGCGCAAACTCAGCCCGCTGATCTTCGTGACCGCGTTAGTCGCTCTGATCGTGATTGCCGCGCTGCTGGTCGTCTTTAACGGCGGCGGACCCGTACCGCAAGCTACGGCGGACGTGCTCGAAGGCGAAGCCGCGCCCGCCAGTCAAGCAGTGCCGACACAGGAGGAAATTGCCGCCGCCCGCGCCAGACTTGCGCCGGTCGGTTTTGTTGCCCTGATCACTTGCAACCAGACGAGCCAGTATCACGCGGCGCAGGCGCGCGAAATCTCGGAGCTTGCCGGACGCTATGGCTTGAGCTTCCGCGTCTACGACAGCAACAACGATAAGTACGCTCAGCTCACACAGATCGAGCGCGCACGCGCCGACGGCGCAAGCGGTTTGATCATCTGCCCGCTCGACGTAGAACTGCTGCGTGACCCGCTGTCCTCCGCTGAGGTTGCGGGCGTGCCGATGGTGTTCTTAACCACACGTGAAGAAAACTACAGCGGCGTGTTTCTCGATGGCGACGACTACCTGCTCGGCGTTGAAGCCGGACGCGCCGCCGGACGGATCATCCGCGATGAAATGGGCGGACGCGCGAACGCCATCATCCTCGACTATCCCGACCTGCCCTACATCGTCTCCCGCGCCAACGGCATGCAAGACGGCGTGCTCGAAGTCGCGCCGGGCACGCGGATCATTGGACGCTATCTCGGCGGCACGCGCGAAAACGGCGAGGCATCCGTCGAGCAGCTGATCGAAGACGGCGTCAGCTTCAACGTCATTCTGAGCATCAACGACATCGGCTCATACGGCGCGATTATGGCGATGGAGCGGCACGGCTTTTCGCCGAGTTCGACCATTATCAGCAGCGTCGACGCCGAGGCGCTGGCACGCGAGCACATCGCCAACGGCTACTTCATGCGCGCGTCAGTCGAAGTCGGTCGAGTGATGTTTTCGCACACGTCGGTCAACGCAATGGTCAAGCTGCTGGCAGGGTCGGTAGTGCCGGAAACGTACCTCGTGCCGCCCGGCGCGGTCATCACGCGCGAAACGATGATGAGCCTCGACCCTCGCGCCGGCTAACACCGATTGCCTACGCTTGAGCGCGTTTCGCCGCGCTCCTTCTCCCTGAACCGTGCGCCTTCAGCACCCTCTGGGTACAGTACGCTATAATGGATGCCGTGCCGGATCATCCTGACACGCAGGGAGAATAGAGCAATTTGTTGCCATCAAGTTGGATGGACAGGCGTATAGGCGATTTCGTAGTCGAGGAGCGTATCGGGCGGGGAGGGATGGCAACCGTCTTTCGCGCGCGCCAGTTGTCCGTCAACCGCTACGTCGCGCTTAAGCTCATTGATATCAGCGCCGACGACAGCGGGCGTCAGGAAATCCGCAAAAGGTTCGAGCAGGAAGTCTCTGTCGTGGCGATGCTCGAACACATCCACATTCTCCCGATCTACGGGCACGGCATCATCGATGACCAGTTCGCCTATCTCGCGATGCGGCTCTTGAATGGTGGTTCGCTGTCCGACCTGCTCCATCGCGGACCGCTGCCGCTCAACCAGACCGCCGACATCCTCGCGCCGATCGCACAGGCGCTGTCCTACGCGCACAGCCGGGGGGTCATTCACCGGGATCTCAAGCCAAGCAATATCCTGCTCGACGACGCCGGAAACGCCTATCTGAGTGATTTCGGGCTGGCGCGCGTGGTTGGGCAGTCGCTGGGTGTGACTAACAGCGATCATCTCGTCGGCACGCCAACCTACGTTGCGCCGGAACAAGTGCGCGGCGAACCCGCCGATCAGCGCTCGGATATTTACAACCTCGGCATCATCTTGTATCACATGATCGTCGGACGCCCGCCGTTCGAAATGACCGAATCCGGCATCGGCGGGCTGCTCTACCGCCACCTTGAAGAAGCGCCACCCCCACCCAGCTCATTCAACCCGCGTATCCCGCCGCAGATTGACGCGATTGTCCTCAAGGCACTGGCAAAACACCCGAACGACCGCCATCAAACCGCCGAAGAATTGGCGAACGAACTGCTGCTCGCGCTTGACCGTCCGCCGCTGACGTGGCAGTCGCAGTCGGTGTTCACGCGCAGCCTGCGCCGGAGGATTCGGCTGCCGCAGCGCCTTCCGGGGTCACGGCTGTTGGTCGCGCTGGCGGTGATCGCCACCGCCGTCGTGCTTGCGTTCGTCTTTCGCCCACAGCCAGCCGCGTCACTGACGACCGTGACGATCGCGCGGGAGGCGCACGGCACGCGTGATGATGTGATACCGAGCGCCAATGAAATCGCGCGGGCGCAGGCACAGCTCGGCAGCGGCGGGTTTATCGCCCACATGGCATGCGCGCTCGACAACATTTTTCAGGCGGAAAGAGCACGCATGATCACAAGCGTTGCCGCCGAATACAATTTGCCGATCCGGGTCTATAACCCCGAAAACGACGTCTACACGCAGATCACGCAGATCGAGCAGGCGCGTATCGACGGCGCTAAAGCCTTCATCATCTGCCCGCTCGGCACGGACGCGCTCGACGACACGCTCGACGGGCTTGCCGAAGCGCAAGTGCCGGTCACGTTCATCACACTGTTCGATCACCCCTACGGCGTCAAGCTCGACTCGAATAACTACGACATCGGCTATGAGATCGGTTCGCTAACAGGGGAACTGCTTCAGGAAATACGCGGCGGTCAGGGGAACGTCGTCGTCCTCGAAAATCCCAACTTTCCGGCTTCGCAAAGGCGCGTCGAGGGGGCGATTGACGGCGTTGAAGCACGGGCTCCAGATGCAAACGTCCTCGGAACTTGGGCGGGCTTTACGCGCGATACCGCCTTTCAGTCGATTAAACGTCTGCTGGACGAGGGAACGACGATTGACGCGGTGATTGCTACCGCCGACATCGGCGCTTACGGCGCGATCGACGCCCTCAACGAGGCGGGTTTTGCCCCGGACGAGGTAATCGTCGCCAGCGCCAACGGCGAGTCATTCGCGCAAGACCTAATCCGCACCGGTTATTTTCTGCGCGGCACGGTGGCGGTCAACACCGCGGAAGTCGCGCGCTTGAGCGTCGATGCCACGATTAAAATGCTGGCGAGCAGCTCCGTCCCTGAAGTCCTCGCCTATCCACCCGGTGAACTGCTGACACAGGAAACGCTGGCTGCCGCCGAAGACTCGTAATGCATCTCGCTGGCACGTTCAACGCCCGCCCTTTGGGGGTACTGAATGCCATCGTTTGCTATCCTGAACTTCACTATATTAATTACGCTTTTGGGATTATAATGTTATTATCGCACGGTCAGTTTCAGAAGCTGTGCTTTGGAATTTGTCACACGGATACATATGATTACGCCTTCATGGGTAGACCGTCAGGTCGGTGACTTTCAGATTGAAGAGCGTATCGGTCGCGGAGGCAGTGCCTCGGTTTACCGCGCCCTTCAAGTATCCATGAACCGCTACGTCGCACTCAAGATCATCGACATTGACCCAAGCGAGTACCAGCACGCTTTCCGGCGTTTCTCACAGGAAGTTGAAGTCATCGCTTCGCTGGAGCATCTGCATGTCCTGCCGATCTACGGCTTCGGCACGACTGAAGACGAGTACGCGTTCTTCGCTACACGCCTGATGCACCAGTCGCTTGCCGACATGCTGCGCCCCGGCGAGCCGCTGCCGCTGTCACAAGCGCGGCGCATCTTCTTGCAGGCGGCAAGTGGTCTGCATTATGCCCACGTCAAGGGCATCATCCACCGCGACATCAAACCGAGTAACATCCTGCTCGACGAAACGGGCAACGCTTACATTGCCGACTTCGGACTGGCGCAGTTCTCGAACGTCACGCTCGACCTGTCGGAAACGTCGCCGGCGCTTGTCGGCACGCCGACCTACATCTCGCCGGAGCAGCTCCTCGGCGATCCCGCGAGCCAGCTTTCAGACCAGTACAGCCTCGGCGTCGTCCTCTATCACATGCTTGCCGGGCGTCCGCCGTTCGAGAGCAACGGTCGTAACCTTGCCAACCTGCTGTACAGGCACGTTCAGGAAATACCGCGCCCGCTGCATGAAGTCAACGAAAACGTGCCCGAAAAAGTCGGGCGCGTGGTCATGCGCGCGCTAGCGAAGAACCCGAAGGAACGCTATATCTCGGTCGAGGAAATGGCGACCGAGTTCAAGCGGGCGATTGAGGACAGCGGCGAATACCCGATCGTGCAGCCGCGCAAACCGGTAACGCCGCTCCGCCGCGCCCTGCCCGCCGCCATGCTCGCGCTGCTCGTGCTCCTAACGCTCGTCATCACCCAGCGCAGCCAGATGTTCACGTCGAGCGCTTCGGGGTTTCAAATACTTCCCGGCGAGACAGGCACGATTGACAGCCTAACGCCCGATGAAGGCGACTTCACAGCCGCCCGGCAGGCGCTCGGCGAAACGGGTTTTATCGCCTACTTCTCGTGCACGCTGCAATCATCGTTCCAGAGCGGTCGCGCGGGCGACTTGAGCCTGCTCGCATCCGAGCATCAAATGCCGCTCCGCGTCTATAACAGCCAGAACGATCCTTATCTTCAGATGATCCAGATCGAGCAGGCGCGTCTGCAAGGCGCGAAAGCCTTCATCGTCTGCCCGCTCGACAGCGACTTGATGATCGAAGCCGCGCAGTCACTTGAAAAAGCTGGACTGCCGCTCGTGTTCGCCACCTCATTCAACCACGATTACGGCTTGAAGCTCGACCCCGACAACCACCAGATCGGCGTCGAAATCGGCAGCTACGCCGGGCAGATCATCCGCGACGAGCTTGGCGGACAGGCGAACGTCGTCCTACTCGGTTTGCCCGGTTCGCTCACGTCCGAACAGCGGATTCGCGGTATGCGCGCCGCGCTTGCCGAAACAGCGCCGGACGCGACAGTTATCGACGAGCGAGAAGGGTTCACGCGCGACGGCGCCTACGCCGCCATTAAGGAACTGATCGCCTCCGGCACAGCATTCGACGCCGTCCTGAGCATCAACGACAATGGCGCGATGGGCGTGGTCGACGCGCTTGAAGAAGCGGGCATCGACCTTGACGACGTGTTCATCGTCAGCGCCAACGGCGAGCGCGCCGTACGCGAGTACGTCGAGGAAGGCTATTTTGTGCGCGGAACAGTACCGGTCGACCGTCTAGAAGGGTCGCGCTTGCTGCTCTACGGGGCAGTTATGGCGCTGGCGGGAAACGCCGTTCCCGAGTATCTGCGCTCCGACATCGGCGCGATGGTCACGGCGGAGCCAACCGTCGTCCTCACGGACGATCTCTGATTGCGGCGTCCAGCGCAGCTTCGTGCTAAACCTTGATGATCGTCCAAGAAATCTTTTGATCCCCTGTCTGCTTCGATTAGAATAGGCGGCATCACGCCACATGCGCGAACGCCTTCATCCGTCACCACGCGCCGTGGCGAACCGCACCTTACTTACAAAGGCTCATGGCAACCATACCGAAACGTCTCCCAATCTCGCGCCGGCAGCAGGTGTTCAAAGAGAACCTGTTAGCCTATCTGTTTCTGTCTCCCGCGCTAGTGCTCCTGTTCGTCTTCGGCATCTTCCCGGTGGCGTTCGCGTTCTTCGTCAGC
>JAEVZT010000070.1 GCA_023392115.1 Chloroflexota bacterium | reverse complement strand
CACCCGTGCCGATCTTTCAAATTCCGATAATGGGGTCGGGTTCGTTATACGCCGGGTGATGGCGGGCATTGGCATGGAAACTATGCGTGAGCGCGCCGAAGCGGTTGGCGCGCGCCTGAAGATCATCAGCCGGCGCACTCGAGGGACGACGGTCAACGTCGTTTGGTCAGGAGATTAGAAAAATCATGACTGAAGCCGAAGTGATCCGCGTCATGATCGTCGACGACTACGACATTCTAAGGAATGGGGTTGCCGTATCGCTGCGCATGTTCCCGGACATTCAGCTTGTCGCAGAAGCCGCGACCGGCGACGAAGCCATCAAACTCTGTGAGCAGGTGCCGATCGACGTCATCCTGATGGATCTGGTCATGCCGGGTACGAACGGGGTCACGGCAATCCGCGAGATTCACGCGCACCACCCCGAAATCCGCATCATCGCACTAACCAGTTATGACAATGAGGAGTATGTCGAGCAGGCGATTCACGGCGGCGCGATCAGCTACCTCTTGAAGAACGTGTCGGCGGATGAACTTGCCGATGCCATTCGCATGGCTTACCGGGGGCAGTCGATTCTGGCGAAAGAGGCGTCACAGGCGCTCGTCAATGCCACGCGCCGTCCTTCGGTTGGCAGCCTCAAACTGACACAGCGCGAGCACGAGGTCTTGCGCCTGATGGTCAAAGGCGCGAGCAACAGTGAAATCGCCCGCGCGCTAACGGTCAGCGAGTCGACGGCGAAGAAGCACGTCAGTAATGTGCTCATCAAGATGAACGTGTCATCGCGAACGGAAGCCGTCGCCTTCGCGCTTCAAAACCGGATGCTGCTCGACGAACCGTGACTGGTGTTCCAGCAGGCTGTATCAGCGCCGAGCCGCCAGATCGGCAACCAGCGCGTTCTCGGCATGATCGTAAAGCGCTTGCGCGCCTTCTCGATCGCCGGGCATAAACGTGTCACCCCAAACCAGCGTAGTGATCTCTGGCAGCTGCCCCTCGCGGCGCAGACAGCGCATCGTCAGCACAAGCGAAAATGCAGCCCGGACTGCCGCCTCTGTCCCGTACTGGGCGTCAATTTTCTCCACGCACCGCGCCGCCTGTGGAGAAGTCTGCCGGAGCAGCCGCACGTAAGCCTGTGCCAGATGATCGTACATGAGTAAAAACCTTGCCACGTTATAATTTTGATACTTACTATAGGGCAAGGTTACCTCGACGTATATAGCACCAACGCATTTAGTTCGGAGTAGACAAAAGTACTATCGGCGCGCTGTCACTGGCACGATCAGCGGCAGGATATGCGCGTCAATGTCGTCGTCGCTGCTCGCGTCGGGCACGTCGCGGAACAGGAACCAGCGCTCGACGTGCTCGCCGACTCCGTCCGGCGGCAGCGTGATTAGCGAGCTTAGCGTCTCCAGCTCGAGCATGTCGCTGTTCGTGAACACCTCGACGCTGCTGCCCTGATCAGGGTAAACAGCCCGCTTGTCGTAGGCGAATGTCTTGACGAACAGGTGACCGCTGCGCGCGTAGGCAGCCCAGCCGTCGACGACCGCCGCGCCGAACTTCTGCGGCTGATCGGCGCTGCTGTCCTGCCTCAACTGGATGTACTTGCGCCCCCAGCGCCAGCGCGCGTCCGCCATATCGGTGTACGCCCACAGCACGATCCGCCCCGTCGGCAGCAGGGCTTCGGGATGTGTCCCGCGCGGCGGCAGCGGGATGATCGCCGTTCCACCGCCCCGCATCACCGACAGCGCCCAGATCGACAGCTCGACAGTCCACACGCCGCGGTTGCGCATCCGGTGGACGACCTTGACAGACGCCTGATTGCTCTCAAGGGAGATATCCATCTCCTTTTGGATGCCCGTTCGCGCTTCAACCGGCTGGATCACGCGGACGAAATCGCCGTGATCCTCAACCGTCACCGGCTGGTTGTCAGGCACATCGGTGCGCCCCGGCGTCTCCGGCGCGTGCCACAGCCGGTGCCCGCCGTAGAGCCGCCACACGTCGTCGCGCGGCGCTTCCAGCGGCTCCGTTTCAAAGAACTCGTTCTCCTGCCCGACAAAGCCGAAGCGCAGCAGCCGCGGACCAAAGCCCGCCGTGATGATCAGGTCGATCGTATCATTCGAGAGCCGGTAGCAGTTCGCCAACCCGCGGTACGTAATATTCTCCAGCTGCATAATGTTTCCCCAGATATGCAAGCGCCTATGTCACAAAGAAAGAGGCAGGTAAAGTCAGCTCCCCTGCCCTGCGAACAACAAAGTCTAGGAGTTGAAGTGCGCGTCGAGGTAGGCGGCGACCCATGCCAGCGGCGCGTTCCAGTTGATCGTCACCTCATTCGTTGACCACGAGCCGATGTCGTCGACGTAGCGCTTCGCCGCTCCAAGTGCCATCACGCCCGCGTCGAGCGCCGCCGGATCGCTAGGCTGAATATTCGGTCCGCCGGCAAGCGCGCCGTGCGGCGGCGCCGGATAGCCGTTCTGCGGATCGTTCCCCCAGAAGCGGTGATGCGAATGTTGCATCGACCGCGCGCCGTAGCCCGACACGTAGCTGAAGCTGAGCGCGTTGCGCCCGAGCAGGTAATCCATGCTTTCAGTTACGCCGGCGAGATAACGCGCGTCGCCCGTGAAGTCGAATGTCAGCGCCATGATGATCGCGTCGTTGGTGACGTCCGAGTTCGATCCCCACCAGTAT
>JAEVZT010000044.1 GCA_023392115.1 Chloroflexota bacterium | reverse complement strand
GACCAATCAATCGGCTTGCGCGCTGGTGATCGATCCGCGTCTACTGTCGATTCTCACCGATCGCGCCTGCGATTTTGGTGATTGTCGCCAAAAACCGCTGCCTTCCTCTTGTGAAAAAGGCTATAATCTTTTATGCCTGCCTGTGCATAATATCAAACAATAGACAAAGCGGATTGGTCAGAATGATCGAAAACCACAGCGCCACGCTTCAATCGCTGCTGCAATTCGCGCTCCCTCTGGGGACACAGTTGCTCGCCGGAGTGCCGGAAAAGTCGATCACGTGGGCGGTGATGGTACAGGCACAGCCGCCAGCGTTTCCTGACGTTTACGGCGGTGAACTCGCGCTGGTGTCGATGGACGTGCTGCGCAGCTACGACGCGCGGATCACGCTGGCGGAAGTCGTGCGCGGGCTGGCGCAGGTCGGCGTGTGTGCCGTCGCCGCGAAGGACGACATTTCCAACGCGGCGATCTCGACGGCGGGCGAATGTGGAATCGCGCTGCTGGCGCTGCCCGAAGACACGAGCCTGCCGCGCGTTGAGCGGGCGATCAACACACTGATTGTCAATGCCGGGGCGCAAATGACGCAGCGCGCGATCGAGATTCAGCGCCAGCTTACGCGCAGCGCCGCCGAAAACCGCGACCTCAACAGCTTGCTTCAGATCATGGCGCGTTCGACCGCAAAACCGATCGTCGTTCACGACGACGCGGGCGTGTTGATGGCACAGGTGTACCCGAACGTCGCCCGGCGCGTCCATCAGGGCGGGCGCTCACTGCTGCAAAGCCTGCCGTATGGCGCGTTTCAGAACTGGTTAACCCGCGAAGCGCCAACCGCCGAAGGCATGATCGTCGCCAGCCCGCTCGGACACACGACGGTGCTCAAGGTCGAGAAGCGCGTCGCCGGCTACCTGTCGCTGGTGGATGATGAGCACGTGCTCGACGATTTCGACCGGATGGTTTTGAGCTATGGTGCGGATGTGTGCGCGATCGAACTTGCGAAGAGTCGCGCCATTGCTTTCGCCGTCGAGCAGGCTCGCGGCGACTGGGTGCAGATGTGGTTAAGTGGAACGCCCGGCGATGACGACATGATGTCCGCCCGCGCCCAGCAAGCCGGTTTTGACCCTGACGCGCTGTATGTGGTCGTCGTCTACCGCGCCATGACGGAATCGGGGGCAGGGCTGCCACTGGAGTCGCTGCTGCCGCTGGTGCGCGACGATATGGCGCGGCGGCAGGTGAACGGGTCGGTCGGACAGTACGTCGACGTGATCGTCGCGCTGTACCCGCTTGAAAACGCCAGCCAGAACACACGCATCCGGCGCATCGTCGAGGAAGTGCGGGGACAGCTCGCCGCGCGCACGCCGAGCGGCTTGGTCGCTGCCGGCATGAGCCGTGCGGCAGGCGGACTCGCCGCGCTGCGCGAGGCATACCGCGAAGCGAAGGACTCAGTCAGCATCGCCAATGAACTTGGCGATCGCGAGCAGACGACGTTCTACGGCGATCTCAAGCTGTTTCAACTGCTGCTGGCGCTCAAGGAACGCAACCTCGATCACCTGCGCCGCTTCTACAGCGAAACGCTCAGTCCGCTCGTCGATCACGACGAACGCAAACAGGGCGATTTGATCCGCACGCTGACGGGCTTTTTCGACGCCAACGGCAATCTCGCCAAAGCCGCCGCCGATCTCGATGTGCACCGCAACACGCTCGTCTACCGTTTGGAACGTATCAGTGAGCTGACGGGACTCGATCTCGAAGAGGCGGATAACCGGCTGATTCTGCACCTCGCGCTCAAGATTCAGCGTGTTCTGGCGACGATTCCGGGCAAATAAGTACGAAAATTGCGGGTTTCCCCTAAAATTGGTAGCACCACGCGAAAAAACTGTGGTAGAATGCGCTTGTAGAGCGTATATTAGACCGCGCACATACCAAAGGGGTTTTTCAAATGAGCGTCGAATTTTATGATGTCAAAACCCGCAAGAAGGTGACCATCGACGACAAGAACGTAATGAAGACCACCTTCACCACCGCGAACGGTCAAACTCGCTATGGACTTCGCGGCAAGACGGACGACAATCGCATGCTGACGAAGTTCATCAGCAAAGCCGATTGGGACAAAGTGAAATACCCGGAAGAGAAGAAGAAGTAAGTGTACCTCCCAAACCCGCGCTCTAGAGCGCGGGTTTTTTGTTGCGACGCAGCCCCTAACTCGCCTTCATGCGCGACGGCGGGGCGATCATGACAAAATGATCCTGCGGGCGGGCGAGCAGGTCGTAGAGGTGGGCGACTTCTTCCGCCTGATTGTTGGCTTCGAGCGTCTGAATATAGTAGCCGAGCAGGGCGCGCACGTCGTCCAGCCCGCGCTCGTCGAGCGCGAAGATGTCAACTGTCGCGCCGCTGGCGATACGCCGCCGCACCGCATCGACCGTCAGGTTCATCTGCGGCTGGATGCGCTGGTAGACGACGCCGCCCGACATGCCCGCGCACATCCACGGTCCCGGGTCGCCGAGCACCAGCACCCGCCCGGAGGTCATGTACTCGCAAGCGTAGCCCTTGAGGTTGGCGCGTGCCGCCAGCCCGCCGAGTTCGTCGCGCAGCGGTTCTTTGACCTCACCGCCGAAGATCACGTCAGCGCCGCTCAAGCGGATGCAGGCGCGCGTATCGGCGTTGCCCTGCACGATGAAGCGTCCGCCCTGCGCGCCGTAGGCGAAGCTCTTGCCGACTGATCCGTCGAGCCGTTCGCCGTCGTGGTTCAAGCCCTTGAGGATGTTGACTGTCCCGCCGTTAGCGCACTTGGCGACGCCGTCCTGCGCGCCACCTTCGACCAGCACGTCGATCTTGCTGCTGGTGAACGCCGCCAACCCGTTGCCGGGCACGGCGGAGTTGCTGAAGCGTAGGTGGACGATCTCCAGCCGGTCGACGTTCGGAATCTCGCGCCGTTCTATCGCTCCGGCAAGATGCGTGCCGAGCGCGCGATCCATCGCCATGACCTGTTCGTCGTCATAGGTGATCTCGTGGTCGCCGTATGCCGTCCACTCGCCGATCAGCGCCGTGATCTGCTTGCTCAAGGTGTTGCGCGGGCGCGCCAGCAGGCGACCGACTCCCGGCAGCGGCTCGCGCTTGATCATCGACGGCACGGGGGTGAACAACGGGCTAAGGTCAATCCGTTCGTGCAGCTGCATCTGTTCGAGCAGATCGGCGCGCCCGACTAAGTCCTGCACCCGCGTGAAGCCGAGTTTCGCCGTCCAAATACGAATGTCCTCGCCGAGCATGTCGAAGACGTTGACGATTCCCTGCACGGCGCGTTCGTAGTCGCGCGGCTCAAAGTGCTTGATGCCCTTGGCGAGCGCTTCCTCAACCGTCTTGACGTGCGTCGTGATGCCGACGTGACATGTTCCCTCATGACATTTGCGACAGATGGTACAGCCGACGGCGACCATCGCCAGCGTGCCGAAGCCGACGCGGTTCGCGCCGAGGCACAGCATCTTGACCACGTCGCGCCCGCTCTTCATGCCGCCGTCGCACCACAGTTCAACGTCGTCTCGCAGACCGCTTTCGATCAGCGTCCGGTGCGCAAGCCACACGCCGATCTCAGCGGACAAGCCGACGTGACGCAGCGAGTGTGCGCGCGCCGCGCCCGTCCCGCCTTCGTAGCCGGTGATGTTGATGATGTCCGCCCCCGCTTTGGCGATGCCGACGGCGATGATGCCGACGCCGGGAACCACCGGGATTTTCACCGACACGCGGGCGTGCGGGTTCGCCGTCTTGAGTTCGTCGATCAACTGGGCGAGGTCTTCGATCGAGTACAGGTCGTGGTTGTTGCTCGGCGAGATCAGGTCAACCCACGGGGCGGTGCTGCGCGCCAGCGCCACCTGTTCGGTGACTTTGTAGCCGGGAAGCTGACCGCCTTCG
>JAEVZT010000025.1 GCA_023392115.1 Chloroflexota bacterium | reverse complement strand
TTCGTCGCAGTATGTCGAAGAAGGTGGCGCGGATCTCGTCTTTGAGTTTGACCTCGCCAATGCAATCGTCTTGAGCGCTTCGGCGGGTACGAAGAACGCGATCCAGTCGATCCAGAACCGGACGGTTGACCTCTATCCCCGAGGGCAGTACGGGACGTTCCTCACCAATCACGACCAGAATCGCGTCATGACCCAGCTTCGCGGCGATACCGGCGCGGCGCGGGTAGCCGCCAGCTTGCTGCTGACATTGCCCGGCGTGCCCTTCCTGTACTACGGCGAAGAAATCGGCATGGTCGGGCAGAAACCCGACGAGCGCATCCGCACGCCAATGCAGTGGGACGACACGCCCGAGACAGCGGGTTTTACGTCGGCTGATGAGCCGTGGCAGCAGCTTCAAAACGATCACGCAGAAGTCAACGTCGCCGCGCAAACCGGCGATCCCGACTCGCTGCTCACCCACTACCGCGCTCTGATCAATCTGCGTAACGACAGCGTCGCGCTCCGTCAGGGCGATTTCGTCCCGGTCGAGTCGGACAGCCGCGCAGTTTACAGTTTCCTGCGCCACCACGCCGATCAAACCGTGCTTGTTATTATCAACATGAGTGATGATCCGGTGAGCGAATATGTGCTCACGGTCGAAGACGGGGCATTGCACGACGTAACCCGAGCAGCGTCTCTGTTCGGTGATGGTGAAATCGAGCCACCGTCGATCAATGCCGGTGGCGGCTTTGATGCCTACACGCCTCTCGCCGAGCTGCCCGCACGCAGCACGACAGTCATCGCACTTCAGCCGTGAAAGGCTTTCGACGCCGATCGAAAAGCGAGTAGAATATCATCCCTAACCAACTTGAGGAGATGAACATGAAGAAGTTGCTCCATTTCGCGCTGGCGCTGACGCTGATCGGCGTGTTGAGCGTGGGCGTAGCTGTCGCGCAGGATGCGCAGACTCCCGAGGAAATCTGCGCCGCCGCCGAGCCTGTCGAGCCGGAAACGCGCGAGTTTAGCGAGCCGGAACAGGTGCTCGAAGCAGGCGTTGACTACCGCGCCGTGTTCTGTACCGAAGCGGGCGCGGTTTACATCGACCTGTTCGAGGAGTTTGCTCCCGTCACCGTCAACAGCTTCGTCTTTCTGGCGCAGCAGGGCTATTACGACAACACCACCTTCCACCGCGTAATTCAGGGCTTCATGGCGCAGGGCGGCGACCCGACCGCCACCGGTACGGGTGGACCCGGCTACGGTTTTCAGGACGAATTCGCCGGATTCCTGACGTTTGACCGCTCCGGCTGGTTGGCAATGGCGAACACCGGGCAGCCGATGTCGAACGGCAGCCAGTTCTTTATCACCACCGCGCCGGCGACGCATCTCGATTTCAGACACACGATCTTCGGCGAAGTCCTCGAAGGCGAGGAGAACGTTCGCGCCATCGAGCTGCGCGACCCGGCGACCGCGACCGAGCCGGGGACAGCGCTCGAAACCGTCGTCATCCTCACCGATCCGGCGGTTGTTGACACGACATATGAAGCGCCCGCACCGGCAACCGAGGCTGAACTTCAGGAACATCTCGACCTGATCGTCGGGCAGCTGCCTGAAGCGCTGTTGATCGACGAGGAAACGAGCGGCATCCTGAGCGCCGAAGAAGTCGCCGCGACCGCCCCCGAAGGGCTGCAAGCCGACTTTGCCGAGTTCCTTGAAACCCACAATTTCGATTTCCGCGCCGCCAACCGCGTCACCAACGCCGCCTGCGATCTTCAGGCACTCCCGTTCATGGCGATCAGCTATTCGCTTGACCGCTTTGGATCGCCGGATGACGCGCGCGCGGCGCTTGAAGACGGTTTCTATGGCGAAATGGCGACCGAGGCGGGCTTCACCGAGAACGCGCCAGAAGCCGTGCCCTACCCTGTCTACACACAGGAACGAACGGTTTGCGAAACCGCCGCCGTTGACGCGGTGACGCACTGGCAGCGTGGCAGCTTCGTCGCCACCGTGAGCATCACCTATCCGGCGGAATTCACAGCGCCCGCCGAGACGTGGCTCAGCCAAGGCGTTGCCATGAGCACTTACGAGCGCCTGTTCAGCGATGTGCTGCGCCGCGAATTGCGCGTGGAATGAGCGAGTGCGGATGTGCGGGGCGATTCGATGGGTCGCCCTGCACGTCAATACCTCAATCCTGCTTTTGCTCGCGCAGCAGGGTTGAGAGCGCGTACAGCGAGTCGCACTCGCGCGCCTCCCCATTCACGCAAACGCGCCACAGCGTTTGATCACCGCTTTTCACAACTTCGACGCGATCCACGGCGTCTGGCACAACGTCGAATCCGCCGCGTTCGAGCGCGCGCCGCGTCCAGATCGCCGCCGTGCCCTCGCCTGAAACCGTGATCGCGCCGCCATGCCGGCTGTTGACGCGAAACACGCCCTGTTCGCGGTCAAACGTCATGCCCTCATTCTCGAACGCCGCTTCAAGCGCCCCGCTCAACACAAGGTCTTCCGGCGCGCCGACGCGAAACGCCCCGTCGGTCGACATCAGCCAGACGCGATCCGCCGTCCGCAGCGCCAGATCAAGATCGTGCGTCGACATGACGATAGCGCGTCCGGTTTGATGTGCGAGATCGCGCAGCAGGTGGACGATCTCGACCCGCCGCGGCAGATCGAGGAACGCTGTCGGCTCGTCAAGCAGCATCAGCGCCGCGTCCTGCGCCAGCGCCCGCGCGATCATCACCTTCTGTCGCTCGCCATCGCTCAGTTCGGCAATACTCCGCTCCGCCAGCGACGCCGCGCCGACAATCGCCAGCGCGTGGGTGACGGCTTCGCGGTCTTCAGGCTTGAGGCGGCTCATCCAATCGGTATGCGGGTAGCGACCGAGCGCGACCAGATCGTAAACCGACATGGTTCCCACGTCGACACGATCGGTCAGGACGATGCTCAAGCGCCTCGCCAACATCCGCGAGTCGAGGGCGCGGACGTCTTCGCCGGTCAGCAGCACTTGTCCTGCGAGCGGTGGCTGCATCCCCGCCATCGTCCGCATCAACGTTGACTTGCCGATGCCATTCGGTCCCAACAGGCACGTCAGTTCGCCACCAAGCGCCGCCGTGTTGATATTCGACATGACGACAACCGGCTGCTGCCGCTGCCGCGCGTAGCCGATCGCGAGATTGCGGGTTTCAAGGACCGCGTTCACCTGCCGAACGCCTCGCGCAAGTTCCGCTGGCGCAGAATGACCCACACGACGACTGGCGCGCCGATCAGCGCCGTGACCGCGTTCAGCGGCAGGATCGTCTGCGTGCCGGGCATTTGCGCCACCACGTCGGCGATCAGCGCAAGCGTCCCGCCCATCAGCGTGACGGCGGGCAGCAGCGCCCGGTGATCCGACGTATTGAGCAGGCTGCGGCACAGGTGCGGCACGGCAATACCCAGAAACCCGATTGGACCGCAGAACGCCGTCACCGCCCCGGCGAGGATAGAAGCGCCTCCGAGCAGCCACAGACGAACCCGGCGCACATCTACGCCCATGCTGCGCGCGTAGGCTTCGCCGAGCAACAGCGCGTTCAACGGCTTGACGAACAGGAACGCCAGCACATGCCCGATCGCCAGCGCGCCCGCCAGCAGCGGCATTTGCCCCCACGTCACGCCGCCGAACGAGCCGAACGTCCAGTTGACGTAGGTCTGGATGCGGTCGGGAATGCTGAAGTGCATCAGAATGCTGACAAGAGCGCTCGTGACGTAACCGAACATCAAGCCGAGGATCAGCAGCGTCATCGTGCTTTGAACGCGCCTCGCGACAACAAGCACCAGCGCCATCACCAGCGCCGAGCCGAGGCTGGCGGCGACGACGAGGCTTAGGTCGCCGACTAAGCTCAATCCGGCGAGCAGCGACATCCCCGACGAACCCATCACCAGCACGATCAGCGCCACGCCGAGGCTCGCACCCGAACTAATGCCGAGCACGTAAGGATCGGCGAGCGGGTTACGGAAGAGCGTCTGCATCAGCAAGCCGCTGATCGACAGCGCCGACCCCGCGAGCACGGCGGTTACCGCCTTCGGCAGGCGAAAGTTGCTGACGATCGTCGTCCACGTCGTCCGCGCCGGTTCACCGCCTGTCAGGATTGCCACCACGTCGGCGAGAGGAATGCTGACCGAGCCGAGCGCAAGGCTGACAACGAACGCGATGGGCAGCGCGAGCGCCAAGCCGCCGAGGATCCACAAACGCCGGTTCGCACGAGGGGTGTCCACGCCCTGCGCGGTTTTCGTATTTGCGGACTGCATGTACATCTCTTTAGTCATAGGCTCAAACAGGGGCGCACACGCACCCCATATCCCTCATTCTAGCCGTCGATAGAAGACGAGATCGTGATCCGGCAGCAATTCCGGATGGAAGATGGCGATCAGGTCTGCCAGCGTGATGTCTGGTCGCATCGCCCCGAGTTCGCCCGAATTATTCCCGCCGAGGGGTGTCACCTGCGCGTTACTGTTGTAGACCTGTCCGTTGGCGAAAGCGTCGAATTCGCCGTAGCGTTCGTCTTCTGCCAGTCCTTCTTCAAGCGTGAACCAGAAGTTCGGGTTGAGCCAGACGTCGGCGTCCTGTGCCCTGTCGTACGCCGCTTCGAACGACAGCGCCAGCGCGCCGGTCGATTCGTCATCCGCCCACACATAATCCCCGCCCGCGTCAGCGATCAACCGCGCGATGTAGCTGCTCCCTCCGGCGGCGTACCACGTATCCCCGAACATGGCATTGACCATCACCTGCGGGCGAGCTTCGACCGCCTCTGACAGCGCCGAAAGCGCCTCGTAATTGCCGACAATTTCGTCAAACAGGGCGTTGGCGTCGGCTTCGCGGTTGTAGAACAGCGCCATGAACTTGAGCCATTCGGCGCGTCCAAGCGGTGAAGTTTCCATGTAATCGGCGTTCAGCACCACGTCGAGTCCTGCATTGATCAGCGCGGGATGTGCGTCGTAATCCGGGCTGCCGATGCCATAGGTCATGATTAAGTCAGCGTCGAGGTTCAGCACCTGTTCGACGTTGACGAGCGTGCCACCGCCGACTTCGATCACATCCCCTGCGTCGATGCGCTTGCGCACTTCGGGGCTGTAGACGAAATCGTGCTCGTCGACGGCGACCAGCGTGTCGAGCAGGTCAAGTTCGACCAGCGGCGGCAGATACGTTGTCGACATGACGACGATCGACTCGACCGGAACTTCGACGACCGTCGCATCGTCAAATCCCTCCGGCGCGGGTGTGCCGCACTGCACGAGGACATAGGTGTACGTCTCGTCTGCCCCTGCCCACGGCGTCAAGACCTCGACGACTTTGTAATTGTCGAAGTATTCGACGGCGAAGCCATCGGCGTATTCGACCTCAGCGCGCGCGGGGAAATAGTCGACGCCCGGCTGATAGTCTTCGACGCACCCGGTGACGTTGGTCTGCGCCCGACCGATGCTCACGGTCGGCAGTACGATGAAAAGAATGGCAGTGAGTCGGAAAAGCAAGCGCATGGTAAACATCCCTCCTGATACGAGAATAGGCGAAGACCTACGCGCAGGAGATAATGAGCCATGCTGCGGCTGTTGTGGATCAAAAATCCCGCCGTGTGGCGGGAAGCGTGGAGTTAGACTCATACCCGCTCCCCCTTTTTACGCGAAGGTGGATCACGAGTGACAGCGAAGGCGGGTCATCGGACTTCGGCATTTGCCGTTACCGCTGCGCGACAGTGCCGGACTTTCACCGGCTTCCCCCATTGCGCGCCCTGCATCCGGGCATGGGCGCACCTTGCTGGCTCTCTATGACATTACAGCCACGAGCATAACAGGACTGGCATTGACTGTCAATCTGGTGGTCGTCAAGTTGGTGGGCAGGAAATCAAAAACGCCGAATGAAACTCCGGCGTTTCAGGTTTTCTCGCTTCGCTTGGCTGACGCACTTACGCCAGCGCGGCGTCAACCGTCATCGGCACAGCGGAAAGCGCCTGCGAGACGATGCAGCCCGACTTGGTCGCTTCGGCAGCTTCCTTGAAGTAACCCTCGTCGATCCCCTCGATGCTGCCGCGCGTCACAAGATCGATCCGCGAAATCTTGAAGCCCGACTCGCCCTTTTCAAGATGGACGTTCGCCGTCGTCTCGACGCTGTTGACCGTGTAGCCTTCGCGCGCGAGCCGGGATGCCAGCGCCATCGAGAAGCATCCGGCGTGCGCCGCGCCGAGCAGTTCTTCGGGATTCGTCGCTGCGCCGTCTTCAAAGCGCGATCGGAAGTTGTACGCGCCTTCGAACGCGCCGCTTCCGACCTTCAGATTCCCGCTTCCTTCCTGCAAATTCCCATTCCAAACAGCCTGTGCGGTACGTGCGGGCATAGTAGAGTCTCCTTGTATGTGATTTGTGGTGACTTATCGCTAGACCCTAAGCATCCCCGCACCGCACCGAAATCTCAAACGATAGAGATTAGTTCCACCAGCCCCATGCCTCG
>JAEVZT010000013.1 GCA_023392115.1 Chloroflexota bacterium | reverse complement strand
TCTTCAACCAGTACATGCCGCAGCCGAATCAGAATGACCGCCAGCGTGAGGACGTCAACCCGACTGCCGCCGACCTGCTGTCGCCCAACGAAGGGACGATCACCGAAGCCGGGTTGAAGTGGAATCTGCGCGTCGGCATCCAGTACCTTGAAGCGTGGCTCGGCGGCAACGGCTGCGTGCCGCTCTACAACCTGATGGAAGACGCGGCGACGGCGGAAATCAGCCGCAGTCAGGTGTGGCAGTGGCTGCATCACGGCGCGACCCTTGACGACGGGCGTACCGTCACCGCCGAGTTGTTCGACCGCCTGTTTGAAGAAGAAATGGAGTCGATCCGCCAAGAAGTCGGCGAGGGACGGTTTGACGGCGGGAATTACCAGCTCGCCGGGCGGCTGTTCAGCGAGATGATCCGCAAGCCGGCGTTCACCGAGTTCCTGACGCTTCCGGCATACGAGTACCTGTAATTCCATTCCATACGTTCGCAACTATAAGAGGAGAGGCACGATCATGGACAAGGCACACATTCTGAAACGGGACTGGCAGACGAACGAACGTTGGCAGGGAATCAAGCGACCGTACTCGCCGGAAGACGTCCTCAAGCTGCGCGGCAGGATTCAAATCGAGTACACACTCGCGCGGATGGGGTCGAAGAAGCTGTGGAAGATGCTGAACTCCGAACCCTACGTCAACGCCCTCGGCGCCGTCACCGGCAATCAGGCGGTGCAGATGGCGCAAGCCGGACTGAAGGCGATTTACGTCAGCGGCTGGCAGACGGCTGCCGACGCCAACGTCTCCGGGCAGATGTACCCCGACCAGAGCCTGTACCCGGTCAACAGCGTGCCGGAACTGTCGCGGCGCATCAACCGCGCCCTGACCCGCGCCGATCAGGTGCAGCACCTAGAAGGCAAGGAGAACGTCGATTATTTCCTGCCGCTGGTCGCCGACGCTGAAGCCGGGTTTGGCGGCAACCTGAACGCCTTCGAGCTGATGAAGGACATGATCGACGCCGGCGTCGCGGGCGTTCACTTCGAGGATCAATTGGCGTCGGCAAAGAAATGCGGTCACTTGGGCGGCAAGGTGCTTGTGCCGACGCAGGAAGCCGTCAATAAGCTGGTGGCGGCGCGTCTGGCTGCCGACGTGCTCGACGTGCCCGCGCTGATTATCGCCCGCACCGATGCCGACGCCGCGACGTTGATCACGAGCGACATTGACGAGTACGACCGCCCGTTCGTGACCGGCGAGCGCACTGGCGAGGGCTTCTACGGCGTGCGGAACGGCATCAAGGCGGCGACTTCGCGCGGGCTTGCCTACGCGCCGTACAGCGACCTGATCTGGTGCGAAACGTCGCACCCCGATTTGCACGAGGCGCAGGAGTTCGCCGACGCCATTCACCGCGAACACCCGAACAAGATGCTGATGTACAACTGCTCACCGTCCTTCAACTGGAGCCGTAACCTCGACGCGGGCACGATCGCTAAATTCCAGCGCGAGCTGGGCGCGATGGGCTACAAGTTCCAGTTCATCACGCTGGCAGGCTTCCACGCGCTCAACCTGAGCATGTTCGAACTGGCGCTCGGCTACCGCGACTTCGGTATGAGCGCCTACGCCACGCTGCAAGACCGTGAATTCGCACTGGCGCAGGACGCGGGCTACAAGGCGGTTAAGCATCAGTCATTTGTTGGGACGGGGTATTTCGACGCCGTGCAGCAGGTCATTACCGGCGGGACTTCCTCGACGACCGCGATGCAGGGATCGACCGAAACCGAACAGTTCACCGACACGCCGCAGCCGCAGGTGAAGACGGCGTAGGAAAAGAAGTGCCAAGTGCCGAGTGCTGAGTACTGAGAAGAGCTGCCAACTTCATGGATTCAGTATTTGGCACTCCGCACTGTCGTCTGCCTGTCCATCTTGTCTCCGCCTAAAGTCTGAAGTGGAATCCGTCTTTCGATCGCTGATACATCCCGTAAGATCGCATACACTGTTAATGGGGTATGTGAGGGTGGTACAGAGCGCCCTTTGCCGATGGGGGATGATCGTGGACGAAAACAGAATCCGACTAGCGGCAGAAACCTACTTCGCACTACTCAATGCCGATCGCGCGCGCTTTTTCGCTCAGTTTGCACTGAACGCGAAGGTAGAAGATGTCGAGGGAAACTCGTATCGTGGGACGGATGCCATTACCGCCTACGTCGAGCAAGCGCTCTCGACGTTCGAGCGCGTGGACTTTTGCCCGCGGCGGATAACCGTCGCCACCGATCAGGCAGCAGTACGCTGGTCGGCACAGGGCGTGCTCTGTACCGGTGAACGGGTGACCTTCAGCGGCATCACCGTTCTGCGTTTCGATGCGGACTACCGCGTCGTCAGCGCGCGCGAGTATCACGCTTACAGCAGCGCATTGGCGCGCACCGCGTAAGGCAGCATCACCACCAGCAAACGAAACATCGAAGGGGCGAACCAGCGGTTCGCCGTTTTTGTCATGCAGGCACAAAAACTGCAACCCCTCTATAATGTTCACGGTAACGAATGATCGCCCACATGATGAGAGAGGGGATTGTCAGCTATGCTGCCGCTGCATGACATCAATCCGAGGCGCAGGTTTCCGCTGCTCACCTACGCGCTGATCGCCATCAACGTCGTCGTCTTTCTGCTGCAACTCGGCAGGTCGGAAGAGGAACTGCTGCGCATTTTCTACGAGCAGTCGGTTGTGCCAAGCCTCGCGTCGGCGGCACCGTTCGCGCCGGAAACGCTTCTCGACGTGATTCGCAGCATGTTCTTTCACGGCGGCTGGTTTCACCTGCTCAGCAACATGCTCTACCTGTGGCTGTTCGGCGACAACATCGAAGACCGCTTTGGCGAAATCCTCTACATCGTCCTCTATTTCCTGAGCGGCTTCGTCGCCGCTTACGCGCAGGTGTTGATCGACCCGACGTCGAATATTCCGCTGGTCGGCGCGAGCGGCGCGATCGCCGGGGTGCTCGGCAGCTACCTTGTCCTGTTTCCAAACGTGCGCGTGCGCGGCATCATTCCACTCGGCTACTTCCTATCGCATCAGGAATGGCCCGCATGGCTGGTGCTGGGGATGTGGTTTGTCTTGCAGTTGATTAACGGCTTCACGTCGCTCGGCGTAGTGGACTCTGGCGGCGTCGCCTTCTTTGCCCATATTGGTGGGTTCGTCGCCGGCGCGATTTTCACCTTGATCTTCATGCGCCTCGTGCCGCAGCCATCCGAACCAGAGCGGCGGCAGATGATCCACGAACGCGGGCGGCGTTACTGGTATTGACGCTCTCTTTCGGTTGGCGGCTTGAGCGGCAGGCGCAGGGTGAAGGTTGAGCCTTCCCCCTGCCGGCTGTGGACTTCGATCTTGCCGTACTGCTGCTCGACCGCCTGCTTGACGATCGTCAAGCCCAAGCCTGTGCCGGGGATCATGCCGACGTTCCTACCGCGGTGGAAGGTTTCGAAAATCTTGGTCAGTTCTTCTTCGGCAATGCCGATTCCCTGATCGCGCACCGCAATGATGACGCTGCCGTCGTCGCAGTCAAGATTGAGAAACACGGTGCCGCCGTTGGGCGAGTATTTGACGGCGTTCGTCAAGAGGTTGGTCAGGACGCGGCGCATTAGGTGTTCGTCGAGCGTCGCCTCGACGCACCCGCCCTCGTTCGTGAAGACGATCTGATGTCGGTCGGCGACCAGCCACTGAAGCTCGTCGACGATCTGGGTGCAGAACCTGTCGAGATCGATCGTCGTCGGGTTTGTCTCCATGCCGACGAGGTCAACCTTGCTCAACAAGGTAATGTCGTCGAGCAGGTTCGCCAGATGCTTGACCTGCGCGGCGATCGTTTGCAGCAGCTCGTCGTGGCGCTCGCGCGTCAGACGGTCACGGTACAAGCGCAGCAGGTCGCACGACGTTTGAATTGTCGCCAGCGGCGTTCTGAACTCGTGCGACACGGCGACGCCAAACCGTGAGCGCGCTTCGATCACGCGGCGCTCGTAGTCGATCGCCTGCTGTAAACGCATTTTCGTCTGGCGGCGCAGGCGGCGGTACAACCGTGACTTGTAAATGGCGTTGCCTGCCTGATTGGCGAACGCCTTCAAC
>JAEVZT010000588.1 GCA_023392115.1 Chloroflexota bacterium | reverse complement strand
GATCACGCGCTTGCCGAGGATCGTCCCGCTGCCGGTGTGCGCCCGGTGTTCGGACTTGCCGAACGCGATCCCGTGTTTCTGCGCCAGCCGGTCGATCGTGCGAAAGCCGACGTTGTGGCGCGTATTTTCGTACTGCTTGCCCGGGTTGCCCAAGCCGACGATCAGATAAAGCTCTGACATGCCACCAGCCTTAGATAGTTGACAGTAAACAGTTGACAGTTCACAGTAGGGACGACATCTGCGTCGTCCGCCTTACATCAAAGCGCGTTTCGCGTCGTATTCAACCTCACCCCGTTTCGCTCTGCTCAACCGCCCCTCTCCCTATGGAGAGGGGCAGCGCGACCGCAGGTTGCGCGGGGTGAGGTCTACGTCCCCAGATACGGAATGAACAGCAGCACGACGTTGACGACGATCTGGCAGATCCACGCCGCCGCCAACCCGTTCCGCTGGCGCACGTAGCTGTAGAGCTGGTTCATCAGCACCAGCGCCGTGCCGATGATGATCGCCACGACCGGAAATCCCGCCACGTCGATCATCGGGAAGAACAGCAGGATTGACCACAGGCTCGCCAGAAAGCCGGTCAGCCAGAACGGCTGCCGCTGCTGCAACAGCCCGCGAAAGAACAGCGTTTCGCCGGTCGGCATGGCGAAGAACAGGAACGCCAGCACCGCCCCAACCGGAAGCCGCTGCACCGTCCCTCCGATCTCCGTCTGGAACATCAGGTGGACGGTGGTCGTCAGCGCGCCCCCGCCGACCATCAGCAGCGGCGCGGCGATAATCAGCCCGAAGACGACGCCCCACGCGACATTCTCCAGCCGTTCCTGCCCGATGCGCGCCGCCCCGCCGAGCAGCCACGCCAGCGACCCGAACAGCGTCAGCAGCCCCCAGCCGAGCGCGTAACGCAGATCGGCGTGCGCCGGGATTAACGGCGTCAAGCCGACGATCAGCGCCAGCGCGATCAGGTAGCCGAATGCCGGATCGTTGCTCGCGCCGCGATAGCGCAGCGACGGCTCGCCGGACTCATCTAGGTCGCCCTCGTCGAACGCCTCATCATCGAGCAGCGCTTCCGGTTCGGCGGAGTCGCCCTGATCGTCGTAACTGCCGTGTTCGTCGTCGAGCGGTTCTGGCTGGTTATACATCAGTCCGATGCCAGAGACTGTGCCACCGGCGCGGAAGTGAGCAGCGTTTCGATCGCTTCGAGCACCTGCTCGACATGCTCGCGCTTGATCCAGTAGTGCGTCACCGCGCGGAACGAACGATCGGCGACGCTGTACGGGCACATCAGGATGTTGTAATCCGCCTTCAAGCGCCGCGCCAGCGTTTCGACATCCATCGGCGCGTCGGGAGTCAGCGAGAAAAAGACCATGTTCGAGCGCACCATCTCAAGGTCGATCTCGACGTGGGGCAGCCGCGCCAGCCCTTCCGCCAGCAGCCGCGCGTTGGCGTGATCTTCGTGCAGGCGCTGGCTCATCTTGTGGATGGCGATCAAGCCCGCCGCCGCCAGAATCCCAGCCTGACGCATGCCGCCGCCGAAGCTCTTGCGAATCTTGTGCGCGCGCTTGATGAAATCCTTCGAGCCGATCACCAGCGAACCAACCGGCGCGCACAACCCCTTCGACAGGCAGACCGAGATGCTGTCGGCGTTGGCGGTCAGGTCTTTGACGTTCGTGCCGAGCGCCGCCGCCGCGTTGAAGATCCGCGCGCCGTCGATGTGGAGCTTCAAGTCACGGGCGCGGGCGATCTGCGCCACCTGCCCAATGTATTCGACGCTCAACGGCGCGCCCGACGCCCCGCCCTGCGTGTTCTCAAGGCAGATCAGCCGCGTCACCGGCATGTGCGCGTTATCGACGCGCACCGCCCGCCGGATGGCGTCGAGATCGAGCGTGCCGTCGCGGCGCACGTCGAGCGTGTTCGGGTGGACGCCACCGTATGCCGCCGCGCTGCCGACTTCGTACTGGAAGATATGCGACTGCTTGCCGAGGATCATTTCGTCGCCGCGCCCGCAGTGCGTTAGCACCGAGACAAGGTTGCCCATCGTCCCACTGGCGACAAACAGCGCCGCTTCCTTGCCGAACATCGCGGCGGCTTCTTCCTGAAGCTGGTTGATCGTCGGGTCTTCGCCGTAAACGTCATCGCCAACCGGCGCGTTCGCCATCGCTTCGCGCATTTCCGGCGTCGGCTGCGATACGGTGTCGCTGCGTAAGTCAATCGTCTGCATCATTTACCTCGTCCGTCATAACACGGTGATCCTAGTGCCGAAACGGACGCTTTGCAAGGGCAGCAGAACGGGAAGTTGGTGACGAGAAAGTTGCAGTTTCCCGTTCGCGCATTAGAGTAGACAGGTGAAGTTCTGCCAATACGGTTCACGGCGCACGGCTTATGACTACGATCACCCTTCAACACATCTCAAAGCGCTTCCAACAAGCGGTCGGCGAAGGATTTCACACCGTCACCGCGCTCGACAACGTGTCGCTCAAAGTGCATTCGGGCGAAACGCTGGCGATCTTGGGACCGTCAGGCTGTGGCAAGTCGACGCTGCTGCGGATCGTCGCCGGGCTGGAACTGCCCGACAGCGGCGCGATTTACTACGATCACGACAACCTGCAAGACATCCCCGTGACCGACCGCGGGATCGGCATGGTGTTTCAGGAAGGCGCGCTGATGCCGCATTGGGAAGCCGAACGGACGGTTGGCTTCTTCATGTGGCTGCGCAAGCGACAGGCAGAAGTGCCGGCACGGGTGGCGCGCATCTCGCAGATCACCGGCATCGGGCTGGAAAAGCTGATGGATCGCCGTCCGTCGCAGCTTTCCGGCGGCGAACGCCAGCGCGTCGCCGTCGCCCGCGCCCTGACGCGTGACCCGCGCGTGTTCCTGTTCGACGAGCCGTTTTCGAGCCTCGACGCCAAGCTGCGGACGCAGGCGCGCGTCGAACTCAAGCGGCTGCTGCACGAGTTCCCTGTCACGTCGATCTATGTCACGCACGATCAGATCGAAGCGGTGGCGATCGCGCACCGCGTTGCCGTCATGCGCGCGGGCAAAGTCGAGCAGGTGGGGACGTATGCCGATCTGCACGACAACCCGATCAGCCTGTTCGTCGCTACCTTCATCGGCACGCCGACGATCAACCTCTTTCGCGGTCATGTCGAAAACCACCGCTGGCACGGCGAGCATTTTGGCGGCTGCCGGGTGCGCGGCGATCTGGCGGACGGGACGAAAGCGATCGTCGGCGTCCGCGCCCACGCCATTCACCTGACGGACGACGGCGTTCCTGCGCGCATCGACATGGTCACGCCGATGTTCTCCGAACGCCACCAGCTGCTCGAAGTCAGCGCCCACCGCGAAAGCTGGACGGTCGCCGTCCCGCTCGATCAGCGCTTCCGCGTCGGCGACACCGTGCGCTGCGCCTTCGACAACGACGCCATCCTGCTGTTTGTCCCGGAGACGGGGAAAAGGATAGGGT
>JAEVZT010000587.1 GCA_023392115.1 Chloroflexota bacterium | reverse complement strand
ATTTGACGATCATCGGCGTGCCGATCTCGCCGTTTTGGATGCGCTCGTAGGCGGCGGCGAACTCCGGCGCGAAGCGGCGCATGAAGCCGAGCTGCAAGATCACGCCGGCTTGTTCCGCCGCCGCGATGATCGCGTCGCACTCTCCGAGCGTCAGCGCCATCGGCTTTTCGAGGAAGACGTGCTTGCCCGCCTGCGCCGCGGCGACGGCGAGGTCTTTGTGCGTGAACGTCGGCGTCGTGATGACGACGGCGTCGAAGTCGAGGCTTTCGAGCGCGGCGTCGAGCGACGGGAAACGCGCGTCGATGCCGTAGAGGTCGCCGGCTTCGCGCAGCATGTCCGGCGACGCGTCGACTAGCCCGACGAGCGTCCCCCCGGCGACGTGATGGACGAGCGAATTGGCGTGGACGCGCCCCGCGCGCCCGCTGCCGACTAAAACGATTCGTACCGGCATCAGCTCGCTCCTAAGTCGGAATCGTGCGAAATGCGCTGCTCAAGGTGTCTTGCCACGCCATATAGGCATCGATCAGCGGTTCGTAGCTCCCGCGATCAGGCGAGGGCGCGATCGCCGCGCCGTCGGGTTCGGTCGTCCGCGCTGCCGCTTCGGCGAGATCGGGGAAGATGCCGACCGCGTGCCCGGCGATCAGCGCGCAGCCCCATGTCGCGAACTCGCTCCGCTTCAACCGCTGGAAGGGCACGTCGAGTACGTCCGCCTTGATCCCGTTCCAGACCGGGCTGCGCGCCCCGCCGCCGATTACGCGCGCTTCCGAGAGCGACAGGTTCGGCAGCAGGTCGCACAGGATGCGCAGGTAGTAGGCGTATTCGAAGGCGACGCCTTCCAAAATGGCACGGGCGAAGTGTGCCTGCGTATGCTTCCACGAGAATCCTGCCCACACGCCGCGCATCGCCGGGTTTGAGGGGCAGATGCGTCCGCCGAGGTGCGGTGAGAAGAACAGCCCTTCCGCCCCCGGTGGGACGCTCGCCGCCATGCCGATCATCTCGGCGTACAGGTCGCTTTCGAGCGGCTGCGCTTCGCCGCGCCGTGTGTTGTAGAAATTGTCGCGGAACCAGCGCAGCGCCAAGCCGCCGCCCGCCGTGTACGCCAGTGGATGCCACAAGCCGGGGACGACCGAGCGCATCGTCAGCAAGGCGCGGTGCTCGACGTCGGCGACGAACGAGTCGGTGCAGGCTGCCAGCACCGCCGCCGTGCCCGCCGTGTCGAACAGCATTCCCGGACGGACGATGCCCGCGCCGAGCGCTCCGGCTGCCGTGTCGCCTGCGCCGGCGGCGATCGGCGTGCCCGGCAGCAAGCCGAAGTCGCGCGCTGCCTGCTCCTGCACTTCGCCGATGATGTCCGACGGCGCGACGATTCGCGGCAGCTTCGATGGGTCAAATCCGAACGCCGCGCACAGCTCGTCCGACCAGACGCCGCGCCGTGCGTCGATGAATCCGGAGAAGTGGACGAAGGAATGGTCGATAAAGGCTTCCTCGCCGCACAGCCCCGCCATCCGTCCGGCGACGTAGCCCGCCGGGACGACGAATTTGGCGATCCGCTGGAAGTCGTCGGGGCGTTCCCCCTGCCACCAGAGCATCTTCGGTCCATGATCGCAGGTCGGCGGGCAGCCGGTGATGTCGATCACCCGTTCCGCCTGTGTCTCCATGTGCTCGATGTACGGCTGGCAGCGCATGTCGAGCCACGAGTCGTAGCGTGTCGCCGGGCGAAAGTCCTCGTCGACCGTGCCGATGCCTGCCATCTGGCTGTCGAAGGCGATCGCGGCGATCTGGTGCGGGTCAATGCCGCTTGTCTCGATGCAGCGTTTGACCGTCTGCGCGGCGCTGGTGTAGAAATCGTCGGTTTCCTGCTCGACGACGCCCGGCTTGGGGTGGTGAAGCGGGACTTCGACGCTCGCTTCTGCGACCAGCGTGCCGTCGGTCTTGTAGATCGCCGCTTTGGTCGCGCTCGTGCCGAGGTCAACGCCAACTAAGTATCGTTCCATAAATGCTCCGCAGTAAGTCCCTAACCTATCGTCCTATCATGACAACCTGAAGCGAAAAATCTCGCCCATGTTGGGCGAAGCTTCCACATTCAGCTTACTGATGCGCCAGTTGATTGCTCGGCGGCAGGTCTTGTACTGGCGGCTGCGACTTCATGTCGCGCGAGCGGATGAGTTCGACTTCGAACTGCGAGCGATCACCGCGATGATAGGCGTAGTAGTACTCGACCGGCGTGCCGTCGTCGGTGTAGCTGATGCTGTCGAGGCGGAACAGCGGCGCGCCCTTGTTGACTTCAAGCAAGCGCGCTTCCTGACCGTCTGCCAGCACGGCTTGAATCGTCCGCCGCCCGTGTGCGATGTACAGCCCGTACTCGCGTTCGAGCACGGCATACAGCGATTGATTCGACAGGTCGTCGTTGACGAGGGTCGGGCACAAGGCAGCCGGAATGTAGGTCGTCACCAGCACGATCGGCACGTCCTGCACCGAGCGCAGGCGCACGATCTCGATCACCGGCGTGCCCGGCTTGATGCCGAGCCAGTCGGCGACTGTCTCCTTGGCGGGGACAACCGCCTGCGCCAGCACCGCCGTCACAGGGTGCAGCCCCTGTTCGACCATGTCCTGATAGAAGCCGGTCAGCTTCTGCGCCAGCTGCTCGCTGATCTTCGGCGCGGCGACGAAGCTGCCTTTGCCCTTGCGCCGCTTGATCATGCCTTCGTGAATCAACTCCTGCAGCGCCTGACGGATCACCGTGCGGCTGACGCCAAAAGTCGCGCACAGTTCGGCTTCGCTCGGAAGCTGCGCGCCCGGAGTCCACGTGCCGTCGCGCATTTTCTCGCGCAGAATGTCCTTGACCTGCACATAGTAAGGGATGTGGCTGTCGAAGTCGATCATGCCGGGACGCTCTTTCCTGAAGCTGCTCCGAGCCGGACTACTTACCGCGAATGGCGCGGATGCGGGCGAGGGTGGTGCGGGTCATCTCGGTCATCGAGTCGAAGTCGCCCGCCTTGATCCAATCGCTGCGTACAAGGCGGCTGCCCATGCCGACACAGACGACGCCGGCATCAAACCACGTCCGCAGGTTGTCTTCATCGGGCGTGACGCCGCCGGTTGGCATGATCTTCGTCCATGGTCGCGGGGCGAGAATGTCTTTGACGAATGACGCGCCGCCCGCCGCGCCGCCGGGGAACAGCTTGACGATCTCCGTGCCGAACTCTTCCGCCAGCGCGATCTCGTTGAGCGTCTCGCAGCCCGGCATGTAGGCGACTTTGCGCCGATTGCACAGGCGGGCGACAGCTTCACGGAAGGTCGGCGCGACGACGAAATTCGCGCCGTGCGCCAGATAAAGCGCGGCAGTCGGCGCGTCGTCGACCGAGCCGATGCCAATCACCATCTGCGGGTGCGCCGAGGCGCAGTGCTTGATCAAGGCGCTGAAGACTTCAATGGCGAAGTCGCCGCGATTGGTGAATTCGAGGACGCGGCTGCCGCCGGCTGCGAGCGCCTCGACAATGCGAATCGCAGTTGTCAGGTCGGGGTGATAGAACAACGGCACCATGCCGTCATCCACAATCGTGTTGAGTACGTCGAGACGATCAAACCGTGCCATTACTGTTTCTTTTCCCGCGTGAAAGGCGCATCATAGAAGCACCCAAGACATTATTCGACATTGTAGCCCGTTTAACTTATCATGACAAGCGTACAGGATCACTGCGAGGAAGAAGACAATGAACAAAATCGGTATTTATTATGCTTACTGGACGCGGGAATGGGATGTCGATTTTCATCCCTTCATCGATAAAGTCGCCGATCTCGGTTTTGATATTCTTGAGGTCAATGCCGGGACAGTCGGTCGCATGTCAGCTGACGAGCGGCGCGCTCTGAAGGCACACGCCGACGATCGCGGCTTGAGCCTGACGTACTGCATCGGTCTGCCGCACGAGTACGATGTTGCATCAGCCGAGGCGGCAGTCCGGCGCAAGGGCATCGACTACCTGATCCAGATGGCGAACGCCGTCGGCGAGTTGGGTGGCGGCAAAATCGGCGGGATCATTTACAGTGCATGGCCCGCGACGCTGCCGAAAGGCGAAACCGACAAGCGCCCGTATCTGGAGCGCAGCGTCGCCAGTATGAAGGAAGCGGTCAAGGCGGCGGAAGACAATGACGTGCTGTTCAATGTCGAGGTCGTCAACCGCTTCGAGCAGTTCCTGCTCAACACGTGCGACGAGGCGAGCGCCTACTGCGATGCGGTCGGCAGCCCGAACGTCAAAATTCTGCTTGATACTTACCACATGAACATCGAAGAAGATTTCGTCGCCGACGCGTTGTTACGCGCCGGGGATAAGCTCGGGCATTTCCACATCGGCGAGAACAACCGCCTGCCGCCGGGTTACGGGCACATCCCGTGGACGGAGATCGGCGCTGCGCTGCGCAAGATCAACTACACCGGCGACGTGGTGATGGAGCCGTTCGTGACTCCCGGCGGGCAGGTCGGCGCGGATATCCGCATCTACCGCGACCTGAGCGGCGGCATGGATCTTGACGAGGAAGCGCGGAAAGCCCTGTTGTTCATGCGCGGTGTGCTGAAGTAGCAAATTCGCGCCTGATCCAGTCGCCACAGTGTGTCACTCCTCTTGCGCCGGCTGCCTCGGCTGCAAGAGGAGTTCATCCTCGAAACACCAGAGCCAGTTTTCGCCGCGCTCGAACGACTGGATCAGCGGGTGATGCGACTGCTCGTAGTGCTTGCGCGCGTGCTGGTTCGGCGACGAGTCGCAGCAGCCGACATGCCCGCATGTCAGGCAGATGCGGAGATGCACCCATGTATCGCCCGTTTTGAGACATTCCTCGCAGCCCTGCGCGCTCGGGACGACCTGCCGAACCATCCGCAAGTGCGTACAGCGGTTACTCGTCATGCTTGTTTCCTTCGTGTGTGCGACCGTCAAAAGTAAGCTGCTCACCGCCGTCCGCCGCGCCAGCGGTGGACGATTCCCACGGTACGGCTTCGCCAATCGTGTAATTGTACGAGAAGTCGATGTACTCGACCGCCAGATCATCCTGCTGCAAGCCGACCATCGCGCAGCCGTCGCGGTAGGCGGAACGCGCGATCGCCTGTGAGGCGACGGGCGCTGAAAACAGGACGAGTACGCCTAACGCGATCGCTTTCGGAGCGGTTTCAGGCAGCAGCAGCGCCGACGCTACCATCACGCCGAGGATGCCCATCGACGACACTTTGCTCGTCGCGTGCAGGCGTGTGAATACGTCCGGCAGGCGAATGTTGCCGATCACGCCCATCACGCAGAAGAACAGCCCGAAGCACAGAAAGATGACCCCAAGAATCTCCAACATCAGAAGAACCGTCCTTCAGAAATGAAGCGGGCAATTGCCAGCGTCGACACGAACGAGAAGGCTGCCAGCGCGATTCCGACGTCGATCATCCGGCTGTTGTCGAGGACGATGCCGAGAACGACGACGATCCCGATAAGGACGGTCGTCGTCAGGTCGAGCGCCTGCAAGCGTTCCATCGCCGATGGACCTGTCCAGATGCGGTACGTCGCCGGTATCAGGGCGATGACGAGGATCACGAGCGTGGCATTCGTCAGGAAGTCGATCACTTCGTTCATGGCTACTCACCTCCCAAAATACGACGCAGAAGCCCCAAGCGGCGCGCTTGGTCGCTTTCGAGGGTCGGGCGCGACGCTTCAAGATCGAGGCAGTGAATGTAGAGCGTCCCCTCGTCGTCGAAATCGATCACGAGCTGACCGGGCGTCATGTTGATCCCGTGCGCGCTCAGGGCGGCGAGCTGCTGTTCTTCACTCTTGTCGCCGCTCGGCAGCGCGACGATCCCGGTCTTCAGCTCGATCTTCGGGCTCAATACCATACGCACCACCTGAAACGAGGAAATCAGCCCGTTCCACAGAATGCCCGCCGTATAGATTAGCAGGGCGATAGGCTGTCCCGCAGAAATCCGCTTTGGCAGGTCGACCCCGACGCGGTGCAGCAGCGCCAGCGTCAGCAAGCCGACGATAAAGCCGACGAACAAGCCGTCAAGCGACACCTCTCCGGTGACTGCGACCCAGACAAGACCGATGAGCAGGCTGTACGCGATTTTCTGTACCCACATACGTTCTCACTCCGTCGACAGACGATAGGTCGTTAGGACGGTTGGTTCAGTTTCCTCGTTCGCGAGGGCGCCGGTGCAGTCGAAACCACCGTCCGACGGCTGAGCGTCGTCCGCCCCCGACGCGAGCACCGCGCAGGCGTAGATCGCCGGGTTGCTGATCTGCTCGGTTGTGTCCTCGGATAGATCGAGCAGTGGCGCTGCGAAGATGCCGAGCAGCACGCACGCGCCGATCAGCAGCGCCGGAGCAAGCGGGCTGTCAGGTGTGTGTGCCTGTGCTTCATGCGCTCCATGCGCGTCCTCGACGTGTGCTTCGGGCGGCGGCTGCTGGAAGATCAACTGCCACGTGCGCGTGATGTAGATCATCGTCAGCAGCCCGCCGGCGACGACCAGACCGAGTACTGCCCAGCTTTCCGCGTCCGCGCCGCCGCGCACGAGCGCGACCTTGCTCATGAAGCCGTTGAGCGGGGGCACGCCCGCCAGCGCCAACCCGCCGACGAGATAGAGGACGCTGATCGCCCTCAGCCCGCGCCCCGCGCCGGCAAGGTCTGTGAAGTTGGCACTGTGCTGCGGGTTGTGGCTGGCGATGACGCCTGTCAGCATCAGCAAGCCCGCCTTGATGAAGGCGTGGTTGAAGATGTAGACGATCGCCGCGACCATCGCCACGTCCGATCCCCAGCCGATGGCGACGAGGATGAAGCCGACCTGTCCGAGCGTCGAATACGCCAGCATACGCTTGGCGTTCCACGTCCGCAGGGCAGCCAGCCCGCCGAAGAAGATGCCGATCAAGCCGAGCACGATCAAGATGTTGTGTACGATGGTCGCTTCTTGCGCTAGAAATGCCGTCGTGTTACGGATGATGCCGTAAATGCCGACCTTGACGATCACCGACGACAGCAGCCCGCTGACGGGAGTCGGCGCGGTCGTGTGGAAGTCGGGCTGCCAGAAGTGAAACGGCACGCCGGCGCTCTTGATCAGGAAGGCGACGATGAACATGACCGTCGCCGGGATTGCCAGCAGCGGGCGCTCGCCGGTCGAAAACGCTTCGGCGATCTGCGCGACGGTCAGCGTGCCGAAGGTCGTGTACATGGCGGCGATGCCGAGCAGCAGCAGCAGCGACCCCATGCCGCTGATGAAGATGTACTTGATCGCGGCTTCTAGCCCGAGCGGGCTGTCGGCGATGGCGACCATGACGACCGACGACATCACCATCAGCTCGAGGAAGACGAAGAAGGTGAAAATGTCGCCGGTGTAGAAGCTGCCACTCAAGCCCGCGCCCATGCACAGGAACGCGGGCATGAAGACCGGGTACTTGAGGCAGCGGTCATGACACTGGAGACAGTAGAGCAGCCCCGCGGCGACGACAACTGTCCCCATGACACACAACAGCGCGGCGAGCTTGTCGGCGACGAAGACGATGCCATAGGGTGTCGCCCATCCGCCAAGCCTGTAAATCTGCACGCCGACGGACCCGGGTTCGAGGTTTGCCAGCATGACGGCGATGCTGCTCAAGCTGGCGGCGATGCCGGCGATCAGGGCGATGATCCGCTGCAAGCGGTTGTTCTGCGACAGCAGCAGGCAGACCGCCGCGCCGAGCAGGGGAATGATGATCGGTCCGAGGACGAGCGCGTTTTCAGTGCCAGCCATGCTTACCCCTTCAGTTGATCGACTTCATGCGAGTCGACCGATTCAAAGCGCTTGGCGGACACGTTGACCATGCCGAGGATCAGGCAGTACGAGCCGAGGCTGATGACGATCGCCGTCAGCAGCAAGCCCTGCACAACCGGATCGCTTGACTGACCACTGGCGAGTTGATCGGTGTACGGCGGCACTTCGCCGTCGAACGCCCCGGCTGAGAGCATGAACAGGTTGACGGCGGTGAACAGGGTGTAAAAGCCCATCGCCGCCTTGACCAGATCGCGCCGCAGCAGCTGAAATATCCCCATCCCGAACATGACTCCGGTCGCGAGGGCAAAAAGAATGGTCATAGTTCCTCAATTCCTTCCGGGTTCGTAATTGCGTTGATCATCGTGATAACGCTGCCGAGGACTGTCAGGAAAATCGAGATTTCAAAGATCGTGCTCGACGTGAAATGCAGGTGCGCGGGCAGATTGATGCCGCCAAAATCGTTGTGCTGAAGGAAGGGCGAACCAAACAGCACCGGCACGACGGCGTTTAGCAGCGCGATCGTGATGCCGATGCCGATCAGGATTTCAGGGCGCGCCTTGCGCAGACGGCTGCCGCCGTAGCCGAACACCTGATACCACAGCGCGACGCTGATCCCGCCGATCACGCCCGCCGTGAAACCATCGCCGGGCGCGCTGCCCGCGTAAAGCAGGTGCGCCAGCGCGATCACCATGGCGACCGGCAGCAGCAGCGTCGCCGCCAGTTTCGTCAGCGGCGTGGCGATCTGGCTCAAGTTCGACGGGATGACGAGCATTTGCTGCGGCTTCTTCTCGTGCGTCAGGAAGAGGACGGTCAGCACACCCATCGCCGCCATGCTGAAGACGACGATCTCGATCATCGTGTCCGCGCCGCGGAAGTCGGTGATCATCGCGCCGACGACGTCGGTCACGCCGACGACTTCGGCGTTCTGCAGATACCAGTCGGCGATCGTCGTGTCGCGCGTCGGGCGGTTGATGACGGCGGTCAGGGCGAACGCGCCGACGCCAACGGCGACGAGGATCGACACGAGCACGTCGCGGCGGATAGTCCCGCGCCCGCTGCCCCAGAGGGCGTCCGCCGCGCGCTTGCGCTGGCGCTCGCTGATGCGGCTCAACATGACGATCACCAGTACCGCCGCCAGCGTTTCGACCAGAATCTGCACCATCGCCACGTCGGGACCCGGTTCGAGCAGGAAGATGCCGCCGACGGCGTATCCGGCGACGCCCAATGCCAGCGCCGCCAGCAGATGCCCCTTGAACAGGATGCTCGCAAAGGTCGACGCCAGCGACAGCAGCAGCAGGACGGCTTTCATGAAGTCGCTGCTGCCGCGGAACGTGAACTCAAGCGCGGAGCTTGAGAAGTACTGTGCCGCCGGAAGCGCGAGCAGGATGCCGACCACGCCGAGCATGATCGCCAGATAGTGACTGAGCTTCCCGCTCTGCGTGCGCAGGGCGAGATCGCCGAGCCGACCCAGTCCGCTGAGAAACGCTTCATAGGCTTGCGCCCCGCTGACGACCGGCGGCAGCTTCCAGCGCAGCCAGCGCTCGCGGACGAGGAAGATCGCCAAGCCGATGGCAATCGCCAGCAGGCTGAGCAAGAAGATCGTATTGACGCCGTGGAACAGGTAGAGCGAGACTTCCTCCGGCGCGGCGAGGGCGATCAACGGCTCGATCAGTTGATCAAGCAGCAGCGCGCTCACCAGCGACATCAGCGCGATAATGCCGGGTCCGATCAGCATCAGGCGGTGGACGGCGTGGAAATGCGGCTCGCCATGATGATCGCCGCCGTGTTCCGCGTGATGCTCCCCGTGACTTTCGTCCTGAACGGCGTCCGCCGCCTGTGCGACGGCGGGGCGGAAGAACACGTCCCACATCAGGATCAATTCGGCGACGAC
>JAEVZT010000574.1 GCA_023392115.1 Chloroflexota bacterium | reverse complement strand
GCCACATGTTGTTCAGCGGGATGACGTTGTCCAACCCGGGCACGAGCAGACGCCCCGACAGGTCGAGCAGGTGCGTCGGCGTCGCCGCCAGCGCGAACTGGATCGCCCCGTAGAGCGCGATGAAGATCGGGAACTGGATCAGCAGCGGCAGACAGCCGCCAAGCGGGTTAATGCCGTACTCGCGGTACAGGCGCATCTGTTCCTGCGCCAGTTTCTCACGGTCGTTCTTGTACTTCTCTTGCAGCTGCTTCAGCTCCGGCTGAAGCTTTTGCATGGTCGTCGACGAGCGCATCTGCTGCGCCGTCAACGGATAGGTGAGCAGGCGAACGAGGATCGTGAAGACCACGATCGTCAGCACCATATCGTTGAATATCGAGTACAGAAATGTCAGCAGTGTGACAAATGGATTTAGGATGAAGTCCATACGCGCTCCGGGCTATTGTGCATAACGCCAGCGCAGTTCGCCATTATCCACGGTAAAGGCGAACAGCAGCTTGTCGTATGCCATCGTGCTAACGATCACCATCGGCTCAGGGATATTCAGCGTCTCGCCCGGCTCAAGCAGCAGCAGATCGGCAAGGATTTCGGCTTCGAGGTTGCGCTGAAACAGTTCTTCACCCGTTGCGCGGCTGACCCAGTACACTTTCTGGTCGCGCGAAGCGACGATCACGGCGTCTTCCGTAACCAGCGGCGTCGCGCGGATCGTCCGTCCGGCAACCTGCCGGCTCCAGACCGGCTCGAAGCCGTCGGCGGTCAGCGACAGCGCGTAGACCCACCCGCCCGCGTCGCCAATGTACAGGGTGTTATCGACAATTGCCGGTGAACCCCAGACCCACTCATTAACCGAGAATTCGGCGGCGATGCTGCCATCCAGTCTGATTTTGAACAGCTTGCGCGCGAAGCTGCCGACGTACAGGTGATCCTCGTGCAGCGTCGGCGTCGAAGCGACAGCTCCGCCCAGATCGACGTGCCAGCGTTCCTGACCGGTCGCGGAATCAAGCGCGTAGAGGTGATGATCCATGCCGCTGACGTACACGGTATCCTCGACGACCAGCGGCTTCGTCCACACGCCATGCTCAGACTCGAAGCGCCAAGCGACATCCAGCGGGCTGGCGGCGTTGACAGCGACAAGCCCGCGCTCGCTCAACGGGATGTAGATCATGTCACCGTTGGTCGCCATGTCGGCGACAACCTGACCGCTGATCTGCGTCCCTTCGGTCGTCAGCAGTCGCGCGGCGGGCAGATCGATCTCGAACAGGCGGCGATTATAGGCTGCCGCCAGCAGCGTATCCTCATCAAGTTGAATCGGGGTGCTGTAGAAGCGCGCCGGTTGGTTGCCGCCGCTCGCCTGTATACGCCATGGACGCGGGCTGCCCTGTTCGTCGACGCGGACATTGCCCTCGGCGTCGCGCAGCTCGGTCAGTGACCCGTCGATCGGGTCAATCGAGACAATGCGGTCATTGAAGGCGAACATGATTTGCTGAGGGTCGCCAATCAGCGTCATGTGTCCCCAGCTTGCGTCCTGCGGCAGAGGTACGCACGCACCCACCAGCAGGAAACCAACTAACAGCAGGGCGATGGGAAAACGTCTTACATATGAAGCGATCTTCAACGAGTTACTCCTCACTTACGGAACCGGATCGTAGCCGCCGGGATTCAACGGATGACAGCGTGAGATCCGCTTAATTCCCATCCACCCGCCTTTGAGCACGCCGTACTTCTCAATTGCCTGATAGGTATACACTGAGCATGTCGGCTCGAAACGGCACGCTGACGGCAGCACGGGCGATATAAAACGCTTGTAGAACCGGATGAGCGCCAGCGCCAGCGTTTTCACAAGGCTTCTCCTTCTTGCACCAACTCCGCCCGGTGGAACAATTCATCTACTGTACGCAGCACCGACGCGAAAGGTTGCTCGACAATTGGACGGCGCGCGATGATGACGACATCGTTCCCCGGCTTCAACCGGGGATGCAGCGACCGCACCGCTTCGCGCAGCAAGCGCCGCACACGATTGCGCGTCACCGCGTTGCCCAATCCCTTCGAGACGATGAATCCGTATCGATTGTGCATCAAATCGTTCTGCGTAACGCTCAACATCATCAGGCGATGATGGTAGGTGAGTCCCACCCGGCGCAGGTGTTCAAAGTCTTCACCCCGGCGAAGGCGATAGCGCCGCTGCATCCGGTTTGTTAGTGCGCTTTCCAGTTGATCTTCTTGACGTGTACCGGCGTCACGGCGAGCACATGACGTCCCTTGGCGCGGCGCGCTTTCAAGACTTTGCGCCCGTTGCGGGTCGCCATACGAGCACGGAAACCATGCACGCGCTGACGGCGGCGAATCTTCGGCTGGTATGTTCGCTTGGTTGACATTTCTTTGTGTTCCTACTTTAAAAAGGTCGATTCACAGTGGATAAGTATAAACGACAGGGGAAGGGCGGTCAACCCAACGCTTGCAATCGCGCGTTCATATCAAGTATAATTCAGCGCGTCTTTTAACCTAATCCAAACCGGACTCTGGTTTAACGTATTCCCCCCCTTTGAAGTTTCCGGAGGCAGCAAACCTCATGTCAAGTCAGCAATGGATACGCGATTTCACAGTGACGGATGACGATATAGAGTACTTGACGAGTCTGCTGTTTGAACGGGAAATCCCTCTGGGACTCGATGAAATGGCGCGCGCGCTGGTCGAACGGCGCATCGAGCAGGAAGCCGCTGCTCAGCGCGAACGCTTCAAGGACGTCACGCCGTACAATCCGGCAAATGCCTATCAGGTGGGACAGCGGGTCGTCTTTCCACTGTTCGACTATCAGGTCGCGGAAGTGGTCGGCGTGCGCCCCGGCGAGAACCCTGATTACGACGCATTCAGCGTGATCGAAGTCCAGTTCGAAGACAACGGCGACGCATCGCGCGAGTTCGCGGCGGAGCTGACCGCGCCCCACAAGCTCAGCGAATGGGGTGACGACCTGCTCATGCCCGCGCTCGACGGAAGTGCCGACGACATCTTCCGGCAGCACCGGCAGGACATTCTGCCCAAGCTGCGCGAGCACCTGCGTACCGACTCCGATCTTGTCAGCGTGGCGGGCAAATGGTTTTCGCGCGGGTTGATGCTCGACGTCAACGAAGGCTACCTCAACCTCGCCGAAGCCGTCCTCGACATGCACGGCGGTGGTCCGCTGCCGACGGAGCAGATTCTCAACGAGATCGGCGGCTTGGGGTCGTCACGCGTCGAGCCGCAAATCTTCAGCCTGAATGACGCGCTCAACAGTGACGAACGCTTCGACGAAGTCGGACCGATCAACACCGTCCTCTGCTATCAGCGCCGCTTTGAACCGCAAGAAATCCGCAGCACGCCTGCCAGCCTGAAATACACGTCAATCGAATATGACCCGACTCTGCTCTCGTCGGAACAGGAAGCCCTCGAAGCTGAAATCGACGATGAGTGGTCGCTGGAAACCGATGAAGAAGATGAAGATGTCGAGGTCAACGAGGTCACGCTGACGCTGACCTACCCGCACTGGCGCGCCGGGACGCTGCCGCTGAACACCAAAATGCGCCGCATCTTCCCGACAGCGCGGCGCACGCAGCGCATCGCCGTGACGCTGATCGACGGGCAGGATGGCGAGGAGTATTCGGGTTGGGTCGTGCGCCCCGACCGCTACGTGTTCGGGTTGAAAGACTTTTACGAGAAGCACAAGCTGCCGGCAGGCACATTCATCGAAATTCGACGCGGCGATGAACGGGGCAAGATCATCGTCGACTACCGCGCTCACCGTCCGCGTACCGAGTGGGTGCGCGTCGTGACGCCGAACGCCGGAGTCCTATCAATCGAAGACCAGCGGCGGTCGATCGGCGCGGAATACGACGACCTGATGATCATGTGGATAGACGATGTTGACGGCGCGGACGCGGCACGCCAGAGCGTTCAGTCGCAAAAGCGAACATTGACGGCGATCCTGCGCGCGCTGATCGCCGACTTGAACCGCCTGTCGCCGCAGGGCACCGTTCATGCCAAAACCCTGTACAGTGTTGCTAACATCTTGCGCCGCTGCCCGCCCGGACCGATCTTCGCTGCCCTGAATACTGATCCTGAATTCGAATATGTCGGCAATCATTACTGGAGATTGAGCGGCAGCTAGGCGACTAGGAGCGTGATGAGATGCAATCCCCCCCCGCAAAACCCAGTGCGCTGGTCAAGCCGACGCTCGATACCCGTTTCCATATCGACTACAGTTGGTGGGAGCGCGGCGGCGAAGACCTGCGCACCTATTTACTCAGCCACCTGTCACCAGAGCAGCGCGAGCGCCTGATGATGCAGGGCGAAAGCCGGACGCTGGACTACATTGACCCCGAAACCGGCGAAATCAGCCGCCTCGACGAGCTGCAAATGGCGATCCGCAGCGCGGCTCAAGACCCTGATTTCATCAACCCGCACACGTCAGTCGTGGACGGCATTTTTCGCGTATTTCTGGCAAACGACAACCGCCCGCTTTCCTCGCGCGAGATCGCGGAGTACGTCGGGCGTCCGGCGTCGGTGATCCTGAAAACACTGAGCGGCGGACGAATCTACAAGGGCATTCGCCCGACGGAAACCTAAGGAGAACGCATGGGTCGTGTGATCAACCCTGACAGCGCCGGCAAGCAGCGGGGCAACCTGATGCGGACGAGCGCCGAATTACTGCGCCGCCTGACTCAGAAGCAGGAAATCGACGCCGAGGTCAAGGATATGACGGCGATGCTCGCCTACTGCCTGCGCGAAATCGACGAGGGAATCGACGTTTCCGCCGCCGCGTGGGAAAAGCGAGATTACTGGATGAAAGCCGACGAACTGCGCCAGCGCTGGGAATGGGCGGGGCGTATGGCGGATCAACTGCAAGCGGTTGTATACAGCGACAACTGGGGCGAACTGCCGCAGTTGATGGTCAAACTGTTCCCGTACTTCAACGACATCAAGATCACCAAGATGACGCGCAAAGAGTCGCTCTGGCAGGGCGCCTACGACCGTCTGATGCGCGAAAAGCCGCCGACGGCGTAAGAGTCAGTCCGCCAGATATTCCCGTATCCACGGCTCAAGCGCGATGAAGTTCGGCACGGCGACGCCTTCCGCCGAAGTGATGTACTCGCGGTTGACGACCAGCGTGTTGAAGCGCCCGCCGCTGAGAAGCACCGGCGGCGCGAGCGCGGCGGCATCGAGAATCGTCATGTCGGTGTCGACAGCGCCGAGCAGCGCGGCGACGAAACTCCCCCAGTGAACCGGATTGATCAGCTTGGCGGCGACCGCGCCGATCACCTGCTGCTGACGCGCGGCGCGGGCGTAGTCGTCGTCGGCGTGGCGTGTCCGCGCGTACATCAGCGCCCGCTCGCCGTCCATGTGCTGCCAGCCCGGTTCAAAACGAATGCTGATCGTCCCGCCGTCCGGCGTCGGGTAGGCGTGATCGACAATTGCCCGTTCCACGTCGATGTTCACCCCGCCAACCGCGTCGATCATGCGGACGAAGCCGTCGAAGTTCAAGCGCACGTAGCGGTCAGGCTTGACGCCAAAGTTGATGTCAATCGCCTCTGTGAGCAGCGCCGGTCCCGTTCCAGCGCTTTCCATTTCCCCGAGCAGGTTAACCGTGTTGACGCGCTCGAAGCCATAGCGTGGCACATTCAGGTGCAGGTCGCGCGGAATCGACAGAAGATTGACCTGCAAGCGCGCCGGATCGATCTTCATGACCATTACAGCGTCGGTGCGCGACTGGAAGCCCTCGCCCGAACGCGCGTCCAGCCCCATCACCAGCACTGTCAGCGGCGCGGGCGGAAAGACGACGTATGCCAGAAAGCTGAATCCGCACAGGAAGACGGGGATCATGGCGATGATGAACAGCATCAGCCACAGGTTTGATCCGCGCCGGCGCTGAGGCGGGCGGGCAATTGATGTCCTTGAATACTGCATCAGCTTAACCAAACACGATCCCTAACGCGCGCGCCATTTGCACCGTGTCGCCGTCAGGATCGACCCGCTTTCGCTGCACGGCTTCATCGATCGGCACCGAGTCGATATCCTCGCCGCGCAGCGCGACCATGTAGCCCCATTTCTGCTGCGCGACCAGTTCGACGGCTGCCGCGCCGAAGCGCGTCGCCAGCCAGCGATCGTGCGGCGACGGCTGTCCGCCGCGCTGAAGGTGTCCGAGCACCGTCACGCGCACGTCCGCGCCAATGCAGTCGTTGATCATGTTGCCGACGACGAAGCCGATCCCGCCAAGCCGCATCATACCACCATCGCGGATGTAGTACTCCTGCGACCCACCGCGCGGCATCGCCCCCTCGGCGACGACGATCAAGCTGTAGTTTCGTCCTTCGGCGCGCCCCTTCTGGATGCAGTCGCAGACGACGCCGACATCGAACGGAATTTCCGGGATCAGGATCGCGTCCGCGCCGCCGGCAACGCCCGCCTTGAGCGCGATCCAGCCCGCGTTTCGCCCCATGACTTCCAGCACCATCACGCGGTGGTGACTCTCGGCGGTTGTCTGGAGCTTGTCGAGCGCCTCGGTCGCCGTCAGGATCGCCGAGTCGAAGCCGAACGTTACATCCGTCCCGGCGAGGTCGTTGTCGATCGTCTTCGGCACGCCGACGATCCGCGCGCCGAGCGCGAGCAACTTCTGCGCGATCGCCATTGTGCCGTCGCCGCCGGCGACGATCAACGCCTCGATGCCGAGCGAGTCGAGCCGCGTCAAGGCTTCATGCGAAACGTCGACACGCGTCACCACTCCGTTGACCTGCTCGACCGGACGCAGGAACGGGTTGCCGGAATTGACGGCGCCGAGGATCGTCCCACCGCGCGGCAGGAGATGGCGCACGTTAGTTTCATTCAGGTGCATGGGCGCGGCGTCGTTCAACAGCCCGTCAAACCCCTGACGGATGCCGACAACTGACCAACCGTAACGGATTTTCGCCGTCAATACCGCCGCTCGAATGACTGCGTTCAAACCGGGCGCATCGCCGCCGCCCGTGAGTATGCCTATCGTCTTCATCAACCTAGAGCCGCATCTTGTGCTGTTAACATTATGGCGTTCAAGCGCCGCATTATACAGCAAGACACGCACATTTGTGTTAAAATATCGGGTCGATTTCTCATTAAACAGAGGTTGCATGGCGAGAAAGAGAAGTACCCGCCGGTCTTCATCGTCAACCACCCGCGCGACGACCCGGCGCAAGGGCGAGCGCGAACTGCGCGCCGAACGCCTGACGTGGGCGCTGCTGGTGATCGTCTTCGCGGTGATCGAACTGCTGCCCGAAGGGACAGGCGCGCCGAACTGGCTGATTCCGCTCGCGGGGGCGCTGATCCTACTCGGTTCGGGCACATACCAGTATGTGCGCCGCTGGCACGTCAGCCCCATCACGTGGATCGCCGGCGTGGTCATGCTAATGTTCACGTTTTACACCCTGCGCATCGACCCGAACGAGAGTTTTCTCGGCGAGTCGCTGATCGTATTCGCGATTGTCATCGTCTTTGGACTCATTACCGGAGAAACGTAGTAGCTCGTATTGACTTTTCGCCGGAAATGAGCTATTTCATGAGTGAAATATTGTGCATATTGCCTGAAGGTTCCAATGACAGATACCACCCCCCGCGTAACGGTCGAAGATGTGCGTAAGCTGGCGCTGCCGCTTGGAACGCGAGTCGTCGCGGGTGAGGGACTGCTGTTCAGCCGTCCCGTCTCGTGGACGACGGTGATTCATCCCGAAGACGGCGTTACGGCGAAAACCCTGCAAAAAGATGAACTCGTCCTCGTCGCGCCGGTCGAAGGCAACGGGACTCGTCACAGCTCCGACGTCGACGTAGTGCGTTGGGCTTCAGAAACCCATGCGTCCGCCGTCGTCCTGAGCGATCCCCCTTCCCCGACGGCGATCGCCGAGGCGAACGCTTACAGCATCCCGGTCATGGCGCTGCCGCTGGGCAGCCGCATTCGCATGGTCGAAAAAGCCGTCGTCAGCCTGCTCGTCGATCACAAGGGGCAGATTGAGCGGCGCGGAACGCAGATCTACCGCCAGTTGACGCAAATCTCGTCGCGCAATGAAGGCATGTCGGAACTCGTCCTGTCGATGGCACGGCTGACCAACAAATCGGTGATCGTGCAGGATAAACGACTGCAAATCCTCTACAGTTCGGTACAGCCGCAGTTCGTCGCGCTGTGGGAAGACGTCGAAAACTTCCTGCGCAAGCTCGATAACCTGCCGGTCGACTTGCAAGATCGCCACCGCGTCACCGAGATCGAAAACCCGGTGCTGATGCAGTCGCTGCCAACCCCCGGCTTAGCGCGGCTGGTATCACCGATCGTGACGAAGGATGTAGGGCGCGGCTACCTATCGATCATCGGGCGCGACAACGACCTTGACGACA
>JAEVZT010000528.1 GCA_023392115.1 Chloroflexota bacterium | reverse complement strand
CCTCTGTCCACAGCGCCGCCGCATTACCGTCTTGCCCGATGAGGCGGCGCAGACGCGCATGTCGGCCACGACGCAAAACGACTGCCGGGCGCGGGTCTACTGTGGGCGCGGCATCGCCGGCGAAACTATCAACAGTCAAGCGCTCGAAATCCTCGCAGACGATTGCATTGGCGAAGTAGGATGGGAGCTCGCCTTCCCAGCGCAAGGTAAAGCGTTCAACATTGAGGTTCTCGACAAATCGTGCGTACAAGCCGTGAATGTCATGAGCGAACAGGGCGCGCGCTAGATCCTTGACCGGGCGCAGGTCGAGGTTGCCGCCGCTAATTGCCTGCATCGGGCTGCCCTGCAATTTGAGATCGACATTATGGAAGTTGACGTCCCGAATGGTACTCTCTTCACAGCCGTGAACGACAATTCCACTCTGCGCCTCAGCGACGATGTCGTTGAACCGAATGCCGCGAATGCTGCCAAGCCGACCGAGATCCGGACGCGATGGCAGCGCGGACACATGGAGCGCCTCGCCCTTGCCCCACCAATGTCCGGCGAAGAGCTGCGTCCGAATGAGAATGTGCGAAAAACTGACATTTTCGATCGAGCCGGGTCCGCGCACGAAGAGCCCAATCCCACGGTTCGCATGGATGACGAGATTCTGGAACACAACGTCTTTGATGTCAGGACCAAGCCAGCCAACACGGATGCCGCACGAGCGCGAGACCAGCGTGCAGTTCGCCGCCGTGATGCGCTGCCCGCCGAAAACGACAAGGCAGTCATCGCCGGTGTGGATTGTGCAGTCGGTAACGTGAACGTCGTCACAGCCGTTGATGTCAATCCCGTCGTCATTCGGCACACGGCGGTCAGAGTCATAGCTGTGAATATACACGCGGCTGATGTTCACGACCTGTGAGTTCTTGACGTGAACCGTCCACGTTGGCGAGTTACAAATGGTCACGTCCTGTATTGTGATGTTGCGGCAGTTCAAGAAGCGAATCATATTGCCGGGGCGAGCTACATAGTCGTACGGCGCTTGCTCGCGCACGTAGGGGCTGTCAGCCCCATCCGGCTGCTGACGTGCGTAGGCGGGGTCATAGTCCGCACCCGCCGGCTCGAACTGCTTGAAGCGGTCGGTCAGTACGAATGCCAGACCGCGCCCGTCGATGACGCCGCGTCCCTCTATGGTGACATTGTCGACGTCCTTCGCCGACAGCAGCCCGGCGCGCTTTGACTCCACGCTCCAAGGGAATTCGTCGAGCGAATAATCTTCGAGCCGCGTGCTGCCGAGCAGGTATGCACCTGCCCCGAGATGAAGCGTCGTATTCGCCGGCAGGAAGAGCGACCCGCTGACGAACCGCCCCGCTGGAATGAGGACAGTCCCTCCACCGGCGGCTTCACAGGCTGCCAACGCCGCTTGTATCGAAGCGGTGTTCAGGGTTTCACCGTCACCAACCGCCTCATAATCGACAACATTGAACGTGAGAAACGTCATGGATCGACCTCTCGATGGATGGCGGCTCACGCGCGGCTCATCTGGTTTTCAGCCGACGCCTGACGCAGCGTTTGCAGGTCGGCTGACATGCCGACGACGAACGCGCTTGCGTCCGAGCTGTGTACGACGACGGTTGCGCCTAGCTTCAGCAAGCGGATTTCCTCATCGACGTCGCGCGTCATCATGCCGACACCGACCTTATAGGCACGGGCGGTTTCGACGATCTGCTGAACTGCCGCCTTGAAACGCGGGTGTTCGTATTGGTCTGGAATGCCAAGACTGCACGAAAGGTCATTCGGACCGACGAGCACGAAGTCGAGGTATCCTGTCGCGAGCAGGTCTTCGAGGGCGTCGAGCGCCGTCTGGCTCTCGATCATCGTGCCGAGCAATTTTGTTCCATTCCGCTCGCGGACGTACGCGGCGAGGTCTGGCTCAAGTTCAGCTTCTCCGTCGAGAATCTGTTGAAGCTTTGCACCCTTCACAGGTCCGTATCTCGTCACGCCACCGAGCGCCTTGAGTTCATCAACGGTTTCGAGATAGGGCGCGACAAGTCCAACCGCGCCACCGTCAAACATCATCTGTGCAATCACTGGATCAGCCGATGGCATCCGCACAAGCGGCGCGATATTCAGCGCGTTGTATGTGACACAGAGGCGCGCGAGCGTCTCACGGTCATACGCAATGTGTTCACTTTCAAATAGGACGAAGTCCGGATTCACGCGGCGGACGAAATTGGGCCATTGCGCAGCAGTTGAGACAATGACCAAGCCAAAGACCGGTTGTCCCGACCGGACTGCCGCCGAAAACTCAGTTGCGTTCATTATCGTTACTTTCTCTTGGAAGAAGCCAATCTAACATCAGACATCTGATGTCAGATTAGCACTATCGTGTCTGTACGTCAACAGGGTTGCTTTGACAGCGTCACACGACTTCACTACAATGTCAGACATCTGATATTCTTGGTGACGGATGGGCTTGGTAGGGTGGCAACTTCACTCCGGGGACGAGCGCTAACGCTCGCAGTACGTGACTACGTCAAGCAGTACATCATCGACAACGAACTCGATCCCGGCTCACCGCTGCCGACCGAGGGTGAAATCGCGCAGGAGCTCGGCGTCGGGCGCAGTTCCGTCCGCGAAGCCATTAAGGCGCTCGAGTCGCTGGGCATTGTCGAAGTGCGGCATGGCTATGGCACGTTCGTGCGCGAGTACAATTTCGACGCAATGCTCGAAAACCTGACATTCGGCATTCAATTCAACGTGCCGACGCTACAGGAACTCCTGCAAATCCGAACATGGCTTGAGGCTGCTGCGCTGGGCGATGCGGTCAGAAAAATGACTGGTGAACAGCTCGCCAAACTGGATGCGCTCATGGAAGAATGGGCGCGGCGGGTTGAGCAGCACAAACCAACCGCCGATTTGGATGAGCAGTTCCACGTTTATCTGTTCGAACCTCTGGCAAACGACAGCCTGATCAAGTTAATTCGTGTCTTCTGGGTCGCCTGCCACACGCGGCGAAATCGTGATGGACTGGTGCTGAACCAGTCGCCGACACGTCGCGATTTGGAGTCGTGGAGTGAGCACAAGGCGATTCTGGAAGCAATACGCGCGAAAGATGCCGACCAAGCGCGGCGGCTTCTGATGGACAGCAACCGCCACAGCGCGCTCTGGAAACCCGACAAATCCGAACTCTAGTCTGTGCAACCCAACCAAAACCGCCATCGATTCCTTGACACAAATCAAGGGCTGCCCTATAGTCGATATATGACATCAGACATCATATATCCACTGCTGGCGTAGTTGCTGGAGAAAGGCACGAGAAACAAACAAGCACGGTTTTCCACTTAACAGGCTCCAAAGTTAGGAGACGATTGATGAAATACACATTGAGACTTTGCCTATTGGTTATACTCGCCTTTTGCCTAACCGTCTCAGTCGCCGGCGCGCAGGAAGCCGGTGGGACGTTCCGCACGAGCATGCAAGCAGGGTGTGAGCTGCCGACGCTCTCGACGTCGTGCGGCGCGCGCATGGAAGCACTCGTCATGCAACCCCTCGCCGCCCTCAAGTGGGCCGGCGATGAGTTAGTGCCCTTGCTTGCCGAATCATGGGAAACTGACGAATCAGCTCAGGTGTGGACATTCCACCTGCGTGAGGGAGTCACATGGCATGATGGCGAACCCTTCGACGCGGAGGACGTTGTCTTCGCCTACAACGCGCACGTCGACCCGGCGATTGGTTCGCGGCACCACACCAACCTTGTCGACATTCTTGGCTACGACGAGTTCATCGCTGGAGAGGCAGAGAGTCTGGCGGGCGTCACCGCGCTCGACGAGTACACCGTCCAGTTTGAGCTGAAAGCGCCTAATCCGCTGTGGGCACTGCTCTTCCAGAGCCGTATCCTGATCCTGCCCGAACATCTCCTCGGCGACGTACCGAAAGACCAGCTGCTGACCGCCCCGTACTGGTACGATCGCGTTGGCATTGGACCGTTCAAGTGGGAGAATTACGAAGCTGACCAGTTCATTGAGCTGGTGCGTAATGACGATTACTTCCTCGGCGCGCCGCTGCTGGAACGGGTCGTCATCCAATTGTACGCCGACGCATCCGGTCATTTGAACGCCCTTGAGAACGGCGAAATCGACGAAATCGCGTTCGAAACGCTGCTGCTTCCGGTCAACGAAGCCGACCGCTTCGACGACAACCCTGAAATCACGGTGAAAGCCAATCAGGATGCTGGTTTACCCGCCTTCCTGCTGCTCAATTTGGAGCAGGATTTCCTGCAAGACGTCCGCGTGCGGCAGGCGATGATGTATGCGATTGACCGCGAAACAATTGTCGCTGAACTCTGGCAGGGAAGCGCGCGCGTTGCCAACACCATGTTCCCGATGGATTGGGTGTGGTCGGAAAACCTCAACGAGTACCCGTATGATCCGGACATGGCGCGCCAGCTTCTGACAGAAGCCGGTTGGGACTCGAGCCGGCAGATCGACCTCGTCTACACCTACCCCGACTCGCTCTCAGCGGATCTGATCGTCGCGATCCAGTCGTATTTGGCAGATGTCGGCATCAACGTCCAACCGCGCCGCATCGACACCGCAACACAGGGTCAGATGTTCACTGACGGCACGTATGAGATGGGATATGCCGCGAATGGACAGGGGCTCGACCCGTCGCTCGGCAACGTTCTCAATTCGTGCGGTGGGCGTCTGTCCTTCGGCTATTGCAACGAGCGGATCGAAGAACTATTCACGCTTGGTTCGCAAAGCGCCGACCGCGCCGAACGCGCTCCGTTCTATCAGGAAATTGGTGACATCCTGAACCAAGAACTGCCGAAGATCTGGCTGTGGTACCAGTCGCGCCCGATCGCGTACAATAATCGTATCGTCGGGCTAGGCGAGACTTGGGCTGAAACGCCGGTTCTGCACTTCGGCGTGCCGTATTACACGGCTGTCGAAACTTGGTACGTGCAGGACTAATCGATCTGCATGCTGCTCCTCAAAGCTGGGTGACATGGGGTGACTGTGTCACCCAGCTTATACAAAGACCAGACTCATGACCAAGTATATTTTACGCAGATTGATCCTCAGCATACCGGTTGTCATCGGAATCACCATCATCATCTTCTTGATGGCGCACCTCATGCCCGGCGATGCCGTCGTCGCCATGATTTCGGTCGACAGCCCCATCTCGGAAGACCTGATCGCGATGCGTCGCGGTCAGCTTGGACTCGATGATCCGCTGCCGGTGCAGTACATACGATGGCTGGGCAATGTCCTGCGCGGCAATTTCGGCATCTCGTTCATCTCCGGTTTGCCGATCGGCGAGACCATTCTCGGGCGCGTTCCGGCAACCGTCGAGTTGATGGGCGTCTCGCTGGTGTTTTCGATCATCCTCGGGGTCGCGCTCGGGATTCTCTCAGCGCTTAAACAGTATTCATGGATTGACTACGCGCTGACGGTTTTTGGCTTCGCCGGCATGTCCGTCCCGGTTTTCTTCTTGGGCATGCTCTTGATCTATGTCTTCGCGCTGAAACTCGGCTGGTTTCCAACATCGGGGCTTGGCACCGCTGCGGAAACCTTCTCACTGACAGACAACTTACGGCACCTCATCCTGCCCGCCGCCGCATTGGGGGTGCTTCGCACGGCTGAATTCATGCGCTATACGCGTACGAGTATGCTGGAAGTGCTGCACAGTGATTACGTCGTCACCGCTCGAAGCAAGGGGCTAAAGGAACGAGTGATTACGCTGCGCCATGTGCTGCGAAACGCGCTGGTGCCCGTGGTTACTATTGTGGGTCTCAGCTTGCCGGTCGTGTTTGGCGGCGCAGTCTTTATCGAGACGGTTTTCCAATGGCCCGGCATTGGGCTCCTGTACATCAACGCGGTCAACCAGCGCGACTCACCCATGATTATGGGGCTGGCACTGATTTCGGCGATCATTGTGCTGATCAGCAATCTGCTGACGGACATGGCTTACGCGCTCATCGACCCGCGCATCCGCTACGAGTAAGAATGGCGTTGAATGGCTAGCGAAACTGTGCATGCAATCGAAACCAAGCCCGCGTCACTTCAGGTGAAAGCCGATGGCTTCTGGAGCCGCGCTGTCAGCCGTTTTCTACGTCACCGACTCGCCGTTGCTGGGCTGCTCGTCCTGATTCTCCTAGCTTTATCAGCGAGCTTTGCACCAGTTGGCGGCGTGCATTCCCCGTTCGAACTCGATCTGCGCAACCGCGCAGCGCCACCAAGCGCCGAACATTGGCTTGGCACCGATCGTTCGGGAAGAGATGTCTGGTCACGTTTGATTCACGGCGGACAAGTGTCGCTGTCGGTCGGCTTAATTGCCGTCAGTGTCTCGACGACGATCGGCGTGATTGTCGGCAGCATTTCGGGCTACTTTGGCAAAACTGTCGACATGGTTCTGATGCGTGTGACCG
>JAEVZT010000508.1 GCA_023392115.1 Chloroflexota bacterium | reverse complement strand
CGCGGCTATCAACGTGCAGCCGCCTTCACGTGGGACGCGTCAGCTGCTCACCTGCGCCGCGTCTACCTCACCCTGCTTGCCTAACACCTATCTATCCCTTCTTAAGCCGCCTTTAGAAACTGTAACGTTATAATCAAGACAGCGTAATATCTATACCATGACAGGTGAAATCCATGTCGCGTCGGTTCGTGATTGACCCCAACAAACCGTTCTTCATCTTTGATACCGCCGGCGATTGGCTGGCGACCAAGTTTGGCAGCTATATCTTCGACGGGCGCGGCGACTACATCGGCTTCGTGCTGACCGACCAGTATGACGTTTACACGCGCTCCGGCGAGTGGATCGGCAATCTGTATCCCGACGGGCGCATTATTCGCAAGCGCAGCGCGCCGCGCCAGCCGCTGCTCAAACGCCTGCCGCCAGCGCCGCCGAGGATCAAGATGCCCGCGCGCTCGCCGCTGCCGCCGATCACCGGCGATCTGGGCTTCGACAAGCTCGACGTGCTAGAATGGGATCCCGACATCTTCAAACGGATATCTGATCTCACACCGGACGCCGGCGAGGAGAACGCATAACGTGGAACGACCGCACAAGACGATTTCACAATCACGCTGCACGCTCAGCGCCCTGATGGGTCCGCAGGACGCGAACCAGCACGGCAACGTTCACGGCGGCGTGATTATGAAGATGGTCGACGAAGCGGGGGCGCTGGTCGCCATGCGCCACGCCAACCAGCCTGTCGTCACCGTCGCCGTCGACTCGATGACGTTCATGGAACCGATCCTGCTCGGCAACCTCGTCCTGTGCAAAGCTGAAATCACGTATGCCGGTCGCACGTCGATGGAAGTGCGCGTCGAAGTCGTCGCCGAAGATCCGCTGCGCGGCACGGCAAAGACGACGAATATCGCCTATCTGGTTTACGTCGCGCTCGACGACGACGGGCATCCGTCGCCCGTCCCGCCGCTGGTCTACGAGACGCCGGAAGAACAACTGCGCGGCGAACAGGCGCGCATGCGTCAGGAATACCGCAAGCATCAGCGCGCGCTGGAAAATCCAACGTCATGAGCGACCTGCCCGATCTCGAAAGCGGTCAGCCGTCTGCCCTGCTCCGCATCCTCAATCAGGCGGGCGCTCGACGCATCCTCGCGACCAAAGCGCCGGAACTCGGCTTGTCCGAAGCGCGTCCCTACCCGTTCATGGCGATCGTCGGGCAGTACGAGATGCGCGTCGCGTTGATGCTCGCGCTGATCAACCCGGCGATCGGCGGCGTGCTGCTGATCGGTCCGCGCGGCACGGGCAAGACGACCGCCGTCCGCAGCCTCGCGGAGATTTTGCCCGACGTTGAGGTCAGCGACTGCGAAGACGGCGCGCTGCCGCAGGACATGCAGAACGAGAACGCGCGCTACCTCTACCCCGACTGCTGGGAAAAGTTCGAAGCGGGCGATCCGATCTCGCATTACGAGCGCGTCAAGCTGGTTGAACTGCCGCTCAACGCTCGCCTTGAAGACGTGGTTGGCGGCATCAACGAGCGCATCGCCGTCCAGCAGAACAAGGTCAGGCTGGAACGCGGCATCCTCGCCCGCGCCGACAACAACCTGCTCTACATCGACGAAGTCAACCTGCTCAACGACGAGATCGTCGACGCGATCCTTGACGCGGCGGCGGCGGGCAGCTATACCGTCCGGCGCGGCGCGATGGCGGGGACGTACCGCTCGCGTTTTGTGCTGATCGGCTCGATGAACCCCGAAGAGGGTCGCCTGCGCCCGCAAATCCTCGACCGATTCGGACTGCGCGTCAGCGTCCGCGGCCTGATGAGCGCCGACGCACGGCTCGAAGTGTACCGGCGCGTGCGCGCTTACCGGCAAAACCCCAACACGTTCGTCCGCCAGTGGGAAGTCGAAACCGCCGAAGTCCGCGACGAAGTCTTCCTCGCCCGCGAGCGCCTGCACGAAACGACGCTGGACGATGACGCGGTCAATGTCGGCTTGGCGCTCGTCAACGAACTGGAGATCGACTCGCACCGTGCCGAATACACGATGTTCGAAGCCGCCCGCGCCTATGCGGCGTCCGATGGTCGCTTGGAAGCGACAGTCGCCGACATTCGCGCCGTCGCGCCCTTGGCGCTGCGTCAGCGTCGCAGCGAATTCATGATCAACTTCTTCGAGGAACAAACCGCCGAGGATGACGACATCCGCGCGCGGATCGATCAATTGACGGGGAAGATCGTCTCCTGATGCGCCTTACGACTGCCCTCGCCACCCTCTTGATGCTCGCCCTGTATGCGCTGCCATGGCTGGTTAATCCCGGCGTCAGCCTGACGCCCGGCGCTTACGATCTCGCCGAGTGGACAAGCCTGCATCCCGCGGTGCGTGGCGAAACCCCCGCCCTGCTGACCAGTTTCCTGCTCCGCCTGCCGCTGGTGTGCGTCGGGCTGCTGATCGCCTTCAGCGCGCGGGGAAACAAGCTCGTCCCGGCGATCGCTGTGCTTCTGATCGCCGCTGGGCTGCTGCCGCCGCTCGAATTCGTCCGCGCGCTAGGAGACGTCAACTATCAACAGCAGTTCGCGCTCGCGCTCATCACGCTGGTCGGCGGCGCAATCGGCTTGAGCGGCATTCTCGCGCGCCGACATCAGGCGATCGTCGTCACCATCGCCATGATTGGCGCGGCTGCCTCGATTGTCGGGTTGTTCAACGGCTATCAATTGATGCGCTGGTTCGAGCTGCCGGTGCAGATCGGTGTCGGCGGCGTGCTGCTGGCGCTTGCGTTCGCCGCATTCGCGCTGTCGCTGCTAGCGCGGCGGAAACCTGTTCACAGCTAAACCCCCTCGATCGAAATAAAAAACAAGGCAGCGCTGCGTGCAGTGCTGCCTTGCCATGTTCAAAGTTGAAGTCGCGGCGCGAATTAGCTCGTCATCCGCTCGTTGATGTAGGTGACCGCTTCGCCAACTGACGTGATGCGCTGGGCATCTTCGTCGCTGATCTCGCCGCCGAATTCCTCTTCGAACGCCATGATCAGTTCAACAAGGGCGAGCGAGTCGGCTTCAAGGTCTTCGCGGAAACGTGCCGCCGGCACGACGCGATCAGGGTCAACGCCAAGCAGATCGACAACAATATTACGAACACGCTCTTCAGTGGATGCCATTCTCTCTTCCCCCTCCAACGGAGCAGTAGGTGGTTTTCAGATTCTTGAGCCAGATTATACAGATATTATCGAGTACTGCCAGTGTCGATAAAACCGACTATCCGGCTGTCTCGGTTCTGTCTCTTGGTGATAACCCCGACGGCGGAAAAAAGTTGCCGCTCACATCGACGGAAGCGTGAACCAGAATGTCGCGCCGCAGCCCGGTTCAGAATCCGCGCCGATCTGCCCGCCGTGCGCCTCGACGACGCGGCGGCTGATCGCTAAGCCCAAGCCGGTGCTTTTCTCGTTGCCGGTCGGGCGCGCCGACAGGCGGGCGAAGTCCTGAAACAACTGCGCCCGGTCTTCTTCGATCAACCCGGGACCCTGATCGAGTACTTCGAAGCGCCAGCCGTCCCCTGTGTAATAAGCGCGAATCCAGACCGTGCTTCCGGCAGGCGAGAATTTCACAGCGTTGGTGATGAAGTTGTCGAGCACCTGACGCAGACGCAGCGGGTCAATCAACAGGGTACCGTCGTCAATACAGTCGACGATCACCTGCGTGCCTTTGCTCGACGCGGCAAGCTGCGCGTGCCTATCGACGATCTCGGACACGAAGCTGCGCACGTCCGTCACCTTGCGCTGGAGGCTGAACTGCCCGGCTTCAATTTCGGAAATGTCGAGCAGTTCATTGAGCAGACTCAGCATGAAGCTGCTCTGCTGCGAAATCTCGTTGACGATAACGTCGCGCGTCTCCGGCGGCAGCGTCGGGTCGTTGAGCAGGAGATAGGTCGCCATCTGAATGTTCGAAATCGGGTTGCGCAGATCATGCGCGACCATGCCGAGAAACTCGTTCTTGATCTCATTCAAACGCTGAAGCTCGGCGTTCCGCTGTTCAATGATCGCCCTGTGCGCGACGATTTCCGAGACGAGCCGCCCCTTTTCGACAATTAGCGAAATCTGCCCGGCGAGCTTCTCGAAAGTATCGATATGAATCGAATCGTAGGTGTGTGGGCAGCGGCTGGAAAAGAACAGGAATCCGATCGGCTCGCCGTTAGCGATCAGCGGGCAAGTCAGCGATGAGCGAATGCCTTCCTCAAGCATCAACCGGGTCGATTCCGAATGGGGATGCGCGCGCGCGTACGCTTCGAGATCGTTGATGATGCGCGGCTTACCGGTCCGCAGGATCGTCTGCAAACTGCTGCCCTCGAGCGCCGCCGAATGTCCCTTGCCGAGCGTCAGTTCAGGTTGGTCACTTTTCGCCCAGTGAGCGCGCGCGGTCGTGCC